>JASHVN010000260.1 GCA_030044555.1 Xanthobacteraceae bacterium
CGAGCCGCTCGTTGATGTCGCCAAGGCCCTCGCGGGCCCGCGCCGCCTCGCGGCGCGCCTCCTCGCGGACTGCTTCCAGGCGCCTTTCCTCGAACGCAGCGTCCTCGCGCGCCTTTTCACGGCGCGCCTCCTCGCGGGCGATTTCGCGCCTTGCCTGTTCGCGTGCTGCTTCTTCGCGCGCGGCTTCTTCACGCGCAACGTCTTCACGTTTCACGTCTTGGGCCGCCGCTTCGTCCGGTATTTCGGTGCGGCGTTTCTGTTCGCGGGTAACCCCGCGCCACTCCGCGTCGTGGAAAGGCTCACGGCGCGGATTTTCATCGCGCAAATTTTCGTGGCGCAAATTTTCGTGACGCAAATCTTCACGGCGCAAATCTTCATGGCGAACACCTTCGCCAGGCGCTGCGGGACTAGCCTCCCCGCCGAGATCGGTCAGACGCCGCTCTTCGCGCCCAGCTTTACGCCGCGCCTCTTCGCGCCGTGCCTCGTCGCGGTCGGCGTCACGCGCCTCATCGCGCCGTCCATGTCGGCGCGAATGATCGTGGTAATCGCGCCAGCGATCGCCGCGGTCGTGGTGGCGCTCATTGCTGTTGCGCCGATGTTCGTCATGATCGCCGAAGCGTTCGTCGCGATAGGGCCGGCCTTCGTAGCGGGCCCGCTTTTCATCATGGGGAATGCGATCGCGACGGTATCGCGGCTTTTCGGGCGAAGGCTGTCGCCTTGCGGGGTCTTCAGCGAAGTCGCCCTGTTCGCTTGATTGGACAACGCTGTTGAGCCATTCGCCGAGCGAGATACCAGACTTTTGCGCGGCATCTGGCGTGGCCTCGCGCCCTTGCGGGCGGGCGCCTTTCAAGTTCCACGGACCGCCAGATTTCATCCTCGCGCCCAAACCACTAAGTCACTCAGAGGGGCAGCGTGTGCCCGGTGTCGAGCCGGCGCTCGTTGTCATACGACACGGTCGGCGCAGTCCTCTGTCCCCAGCGGACGACTTTTTCCGGATTAGAGTAAAGAAGCGGTTAACACCGCGCACTTCGGACCTTCACGTGATCCCTGACCGAACCTGGCGGCAATCGGGCTAGCGGTCCGATTCTGACATTCGCATCCGGGTTCGGCAGGCACTCATGCGAATGTTAGAATCAAAGGACCACTGGCAAGTATAGGTGCTGGTGGAGCTTTTGGATTTGACATTCGCTTCACGAGTTGCGGCCAGGTGGGAAGCGAATGTCAAATCGCTCCACTAGTCCGCATGGCGGCGGCTCACTAGTATGAGGCTTGCGGGAAATTCGATTTGCCTGCGGGGAGAGGCCATGTCGGACGCTTTCATCTACGATCACGTGCGCACGCCGCGCGGCCGCGGCAAAGTGGACGGCGCGCTGCACGAAGTGACTGCGCTCAATCTGGCGAGCCAGGCGCTTGGCGCGATCAAGAGCCGCAATGATCTCGATACCAGCCTGGTCGACGACGTGGTGATGGGCGTGGTCGACCCGGTCGGCGAGGCCGCCGCCGACATTGCCCGCACGGCCGCGCTCGTGGCCGGTTACGGCGACAGCGTCGCCGGCGTGCAGATCAACCGCTTCTGCGCCTCGGGCCTCGACGCGGTGAATTTCGCCGCGGCGCAGATCATGGCCGGGCAGCAGGACATGGCGGTCGGCGGCGGCGTCGAATCGATGAGCCGCGTGGGGATCGGCGCGGCCGGCGGCGCCTGGTCGGTCGATCCGTCGATCGCGGTGGCGCATTATTTTCTGCCGCAGGGCGTTTCCGCCGACCTCATCGCCACCAAATACGGATTTTCGCGCGATGCCGTCGACGCCTACGCGGTCGAGAGCCAGAAGCGCGCCGCGGCGGCGTGGGACGAGGGACGTTTTTCCCGCTCGGTGATGGCGGTCAAGGACGTGAACGGGCTGACCATCCTCGACAAGGACGAACATCTGCGGCCCGGCACGACCATGCAGTCGCTCGCTGCCTTGGCGCCCTCGTTCGCACAGATGGGCGACAAAGGCGGCTTCGATGCCGTCGCCATACAGGCGCATCCGGAGGTCGAATCCATCAATCACGTGCACCACGCCGGCAATTCCTCGGGCATCGTCGACGGCGCCGCCGCCGTGCTGGTCGGCAGCGCGCGCGCCGGCAAGCGGGCCGGCCTTAAGCCGCGCGCCAGGATCAAGGCGTTCGCCAATATCGGTTCGGAGCCGGCGCTGATGCTGACCGGTCCGGTGGACGTGACCAAGAAGGTCCTGAAAAAATCCGGCATGACGCTCGCCGATATCGATCTCATCGAAATCAATGAAGCTTTCGCGTCAGTGGTGCTGCGCTATCTGCAGGCCTTCGATCTCGATCCGGACAAGGTCAACGTCAACGGCGGCGCCATCGCCATGGGGCATCCGCTCGGCGCCACCGGCGCGATGATCCTCGGCACCGTGCTGGACGAACTGGAACGGCGTAGCGCATCGACGGCGCTCATCACGCTGTGCATCGGCGCCGGCATGGGCACCGCCACGATCATTGAGCGAGTCTGATCATGCCCAAGATCGACATTGCCAAAATTCCGGTCGACACGCGCACCGGCTATCCGCCGCCGCACGACCGCGTAGTCGTCGGCCGCGAGCGCAAGCGGCTCGGCAACGCCGCCGGCCTCGATCAGTTCGGCGTCAATCTGACCACGCTGAAGCCTGGCGCCGCCTCGGCGTTGCGCCACTGGCACGAGCGGGAGGACGAGCTGGTTTATATTCTCGAAGGTGAGGTTGTGCTGGTCGAAGACGACGGCGAGACGGTGCTCAAGGCCGGCGATGCGGCGGGCTTCAAGGCGAACAGCCGCATCGGACATCAGCTTGTCAACAGATCAAACGGCGACGTGGTCTATCTGGAAATCGGCACACGCTCCAAGATCGAACGCGCGGAATATCCCGGCATCGATCTCATGGTCATTCGCGACGAAAAGGGCGCGCGCTACACGCACAGAAACGGCGAACCGTACAAATGACTTTCACCAATTTCGCTTTCAATACCGGGGCCGACGGCATCGCGCTCGTGACCTGGAACGCACCGGGGCGCTCGATGAACGTCATCGACGCGACGGTGACCGAGGAATTGTCGGCAATCGTCGAGCAAAGTACGGCCGACGAAAAGGTCAAAGGCGTCATCATCACCTCCGGCAAGGATACGTTCTGCGCCGGCGCCGACCTCACACTGTTGGAGACGCTCAGCCGCGCCTTCGCTGAGCTTGCGGCCTCGCAAGGAGAAGAGGCGGCGAACGCGCGCTTCTTCGAGGAGAGCCGCAAATGGTCGCTGCTGTGCCGTCGGATCGAAACCTGCGGCAAGCCCTGGGTTGCCGCCCTCAACGGCACCGCGGTCGGCGGCGGCTTCGAGCTGGCGCTCGCCTGCCACCATCGCGTCGCCGCTGAAAACGACAAAACGCGGCTCGCGCTGCCCGAGATCAAGGTCGGCCTGTTCCCCGGCGCCGGCGGCACGCAGCGGGTCGCACGCATCATGCCGCCGGCCGATGCGCTCCAGTTTCTGCTCAAGGGCGATCAGATCAATGTCGAGCGCGCCAAGGCGATGAAGCTCATCGACGCGGTCGTGCCCGCCGGCGATCTCATCAAAGCCGCCAGAGACTGGATCGCGGCCGGCGGCAGCGCCAAGGCGCCGTGGGACGTCGACGGATTCAAACTACCGGGAGGCCCGGTCTATTCGAAAGCCGGCATGTTGGTGTTCACGCCGGCAAACGCTCTCTATCGCCGCGAGACCTACGACAATTATCCGGCGGCGCGCGCCATAATGCAGGTCGTCTATGAGGGCCTGCAGCTGCCGATGGATCAGGCGTTGCGCGTCGAGTCACGCTACTTCGCCAAGATTCTACGCTCGCCGGAAGCGGCGGCGATGATCCGCACGCTGTTCGTGTCGCTGCAGGAGATCAACAAAGGCGCCCGGCGTCCGGCCGCCGTGCCGCGGAAGACGCTTGCGAAAATCGGCGTGCTTGGCGCCGGATTTATGGGAGCCGGCATCGCCTATGTGAGTGCGCTCGCCGGTCTCGATGTCGTGCTCATCGACCGCGATCCGGAAACCGCCCAGAAAGGCAAGGCGCATTCGCAGGCGCTGATGGATGAACAGGTCAAACGCAGCCGCGCCACGCCCGCGGACCGCGAAGCGCTGCTCGCGCGCATTGCGGCAACGGCCGACTACGTCGCGCTGAAGGATTGCGATCTTGTCATCGAAGCGGTGTTTGAAGATCGCAAGGTGAAGGAAGAAGTGATCGGCCGCGCGCAAAATGTCGTCGGCGAGCAGGCGGTCTTCGGCTCCAACACCTCGACCCTGCCGATCTCATCTTTGGCCGCGGCTTTCAAGGATCGCGCGCGCTTCATCGGCATTCATTTCTTCTCGCCGGTGGAGCGGATGAACCTGGTCGAGATCATTCTCGGCAAAGAAACCGGCGAAGCCGCGCTTGCCGCCGCGCTCGATTACGTGCGCGTCATTCGCAAGACTCCGATCGTCGTCAACGACTCGCGCGGCTTCTACACCTCGCGCGTGGTCGGCACGTATTTGCGCGAAGGTCATTTGATGCTCGCCGACGGCGTGCCGGCGGCGATGATCGAGAATGTCGGGCGCATGGCTGGTATGCCGGTCGGCCCGCTGGCGCTGAACGATGAAGTCGCGGTCGATCTCGCCTGGAAGATTCTCAAGGCAACCGAAGCCGATCTTGGAGCCAAGAATCTTGGCACGCAGGCGGTCGATGCGCGCCAGAAGGCCTTGCTGCAGGACATGGTCGAAAAGCGGGGGCGCTTCGGGCGTAAGAACGGCAAGGGCTTTTACGATTATCCGCAAAACGGTCCCAAGCGGCTGTGGCCGGGGCTGGCCGATCTGCAGCCCACCAAGCTCGACCCCGATACGATCGACATAACCGAGCTGAAGCAGCGCCTGCTTGGCATTCAGGCGCTCGAATCCGCGCGCTGTATCGAGGAGGGCGTGGTCACCGACGTGCGCGAGGCCGATGTGGGCTCAATTCTCGGCTTCGGGTTTGCACCTTTTACCGGCGGCACTATCTCTTACATCGATGGGATGGGGACCAAGGCCTTTGTGGCGCTGTGCAGCGGCTTCGCCAAACGTTACGGCGATCGCTTCAAGCCGTCCAAGTTGTTGCTCGACTTGGCTAAGAAAAACGACAGTTTTTATCGGCGATTCGCCCCGAACCAGCGCAAGGCTGTGGCGTGACATCAACCGTTGCCGCATTGGCCTTTGCGCCGCGCCGCGTGTAAGGTCGCGGCCCTTTTCCTCCGGGATTTTGCATGGCGCGTGATCAAGTCGACCTGACGCCGATTGAGCGGCGGGACGAACTCGTCGCTTGGATTGCGCAAGGCATCAAGCCGAAGTCGCAATTCCGCATCGGCACCGAGCACGAGAAGTTCGCCTTTACGCTCGAAGGCCACCGCCCGGTACCCTATGCGGGGACGCGCGGCATCCGCGCCTTGCTGGAAGCGATGCAATATCTGCTCGGCTGGGAGCCGATCATGGAAGGACCGAACATTATCGGCCTTTATGACGTGACCGGCGGCGGCGCGATTTCACTGGAGCCGGGCGGGCAGTTCGAACTTTCCGGGGCGCAGGTCGAAACGGTTCACCAGACGTCCAGCGAGCTGATGGCGCATCTGGCGCAGGTGCGCGAAGTGGCACGACCGCTGCACATCGGCTTTCTCGGCATCGGCATGACCCCGAACTGGACGCGCGCCGACATGCCGAAAATGCCGAAGGGCCGCTACAGGATCATGACCGACTACATGCCCAAAGTGGGCAAGTTGGGCCTCGACATGATGTATCGCACTTGCACGGTGCAGACCAATCTCGACTTCTCATCGGAAGCCGACATGGTCAAAAAGCTGCGCGTGTCGCTGGCGCTGCAGCCTCTGGCGACGGCTTTGTTTGCCAACTCGCCGTTCACCGAAGGAAAGCCCAACGGCTTTTTGTCCTTCCGCTCGGAAATCTGGCGCGACACTGACAACGACCGCTCCGGCACGCTGCCGTGGGCCTTCGAGCCGGGCATGGGCTTCGAGCGCTGGGTCGATTACGCGCTCGACGTGCCGATGTATTTCGTCAAGCACGGCGACGAATATGTTGATGTTGCGGGCCAGTCGTTCCGCGACCTGCTCGGCGGCAAGCTGCCCGGATTGCCGGGCGAGCGCGCCACCATCTCGGATTGGGCAAACCATCTGAGCACGATCTTTCCAGAAGTGCGGCTCAAGCGTTATCTGGAAATGCGAGGCGCCGATTCCGGACCGCTGCCCAACCTGCTTGCGCTGTCGGCCTTCTGGGTCGGCGTTCTTTATGACGATGCGTCTCTCGACGCGGCCTGGGATTTGGCCAAGACCTGGACGGCGGAGGAACGGCAAAAACTCCGCGATGACGTGCCCAGCCTCGGCCTCGCCGCCAAGGTGCGCAACGTCACCGTCTTCGAGCTTGCAACCGAAGCGCTCAAGTTCGCCCGCGCCGGGCTGGCGCGGCGAAAACGCTTCGACGTAAGCGGCCAGGACGAGACACGTTACCTGGATGTTCTCGCCGACCGCCTCGCCCGGGGCACCACGCCGGCGCAGGAGCTACTGGACAAATATTTTGGACCCTGGGCCGGATCGGTCGATCCGATCTTCACCGAAGACGCCTATTAGAGCATGATCCGATTCAATCGAATTGGATCAAGGTCGGGGGCGCTCCATTTCGGCGAAAAGCAGCCGAGCAGCGCGCCAGCAAATTTGCGTTGCAAATTTGCATAAAATGGCGGCGATACAGCGGATAGTCGCAAAGTGAACTGAACCATCGCCGAAACGGCCGGGTCTTCGATGGCATCGCTCGTCAATGCCGCGTTCTGCGCCATCGCGGCGGCCGCATTCTGGTCGGCGCTCGGCTATGCGTCAGGCCGCCACTTGCTTCCACGCGCGCTCGCGATCGGTGCTGCCCCCACGCTCGGATGGGCGATCCACAGCGCCGTGGCGCTGCCGCTTTTCAGCCTGATCGGATTTTCGCCGCGTACGGTGTTTGCGGTGAACGGCCTTTGCCTCGCCGCCGGCGCTGCGTCACTGGCGCTGCCTGCCGGCAAAGACGACGTTGTGCAGACGCCGACGATTCCGCTGTGGGCTTACGCGGCGGCTGTGCTGCTGGCGCTGGCGCCGGCCTCGGCGATCTTTCCCAAATTCGCGGGTGATGCCGTCTATCTGGCGAGCCCGATCTTCGATCATTCCAAGATCGCCATCATCGACGCGATGGCGCGGCAAGGTCTGCCGCCGGTTAATCCGATCTTTTCAGAACAAGGCGCCTTCGGCGAGCTTGCCTATTATTACCTTTGGCATTTCTCCGCTGCCGGGCTGGCGCTGCCGCTTGGCACAAGCGGCTGGGAAGCCGACATCGGGCTCACCTGGTTCACCGCCTTTGCATCGCTGACGTTGATGATGGCGCTGGCGGTGTGGATCAGTAAGGATCGACGCGCCGCAATTCTGGTCGTTGTTCTCGCTGCCGCGGCGTCATCGCGCATGGCGCTCAGCTGGCTGTCCGGCGCTGAAGATCTTGCGCCGTTGATGGCGGGCTCGAACGGCTTCGCCGGCTGGCTGTTTCAAGCCGCCTGGGTCCCCCAGCACGTGATGGCCGCGTCCTGCGCGGTGACGGCGATGCTGCTCATCGCCCGCTACGCCGAGCGCCCAAGCGTCGTGCTCTTGCTGACGATCGTGCTGACCGTGGCCGCCGGCTTCGAAAGCTCGACTTATGTGGGCGGGGTCACGTTCGCGATCGCTGCCGTGATGGCGGCGCCGATTCTCTTGACGAGCCGCGAGCGTGGCGCGCGCCTGCGCTTCGTTGCCGCGATGGCAATTGCCGCAATTATCGTGGGCTGCCTCGTTGCGCCCTTCGTGATTGAGCAGCTGGCAACGGTCGCGGCGCGCCACGATCCAACCCCGGTGGTCATTCATCCCTTTGACGTTTTGGGCGACGTGGTCTCAGACAGCGCGCGGCGCATCCTGGATCTGCCGGCCTATTGGCTGATCGAATTGCCGGTGGAATTTCCCGCAACTTACCTGTCCGGCGTTGTTGCCTTATGGGTCTTGCTGCGCGGCGGCGCACCGTCGCGGACAAGAACCGTCATCGCCACGTTGGCGTGCCTCACCTTTGCGAGCCTCGCCGCCTCGTGGCTGCTGCGGAGCACCGTCGGCAATAATAACGATCTGGCGCTGCGCGCCGTTTTGCCGGCGGCGATGATCTTCATCGCCGTGACGGCCGCAGGAATCGTGAACGCTATCGCGCACTCGTCCCGCCGTATCCTGATCGGCGCCATCGCTGTCTCGGGGCTGCTTCTCAGTTTGCCTGACACGGCCCATCTCGTGCGCTCCTACGTCGCCGGCAATTCCGTCCAGGACGGGAAGACCTTCGCGCAGACGCCGGCGCTATGGGCCGCAGTGCGCCGCGTGGCGTCGCCCACGGCGCGCGTCGCCAACAATCCGCTCTTTCTGCACGATCTGACACCGTGGCCGGTGAATATCTCCTGGGCGCTCCTGGCCAACCGCAGCTCGTGCTTTGCCGGCCGCGAATTGGCGCTCGCCTTCGCGCCGCTGCCGGCCGCGCGCCGCGAGGCGATCAATGAGCAATTCATCCGCGTATTCGCGGGCAAAGGGGGCGCGGACGACGTGAGCGACATGGCGAATGAATACGGCTGCGATGTCGTCGTCGTTGTTCCGCAGGACGGAGCCTGGAATAACGATCCGTTCGCCTCAAGCCCGGAATATCATTTGGCCGAAAATCGCGACGGCCGGTGGCGGATCTACACTCTTTCCCGGTTTGCTTCTCGGTTTGCCGCCCTGAGGACTGGCCGCGTGCGTTAGATTTTTCCTTTGAGCATGATCCCTTGGGTCAAGTAGAGAGCATGCTTATCCGAAAACCGGTTTCCACCCTCGGATCACGTCCGGGGCAGGCTTTTTCGGGATCATGCTCTAAATTCCGGCGAACCAGTTTTCGCCCTGCTTGCTCCAGAACGTCTCGCGAAACGTGTTGGTGACCTCGACCGCCTTGATCCATTTCGCGTTCTTGTAGCCGAGCTTGGTCGAGGTGCGCAGCCTTAAGGGGTAGCCGAACGGGTCGGCAATGAAGTCGCCCGCGTATTTGGTGGCGAGGATCGTCTGCGGATGCAGCGCCGATGCCATGTCGATGCTTTCGGTGAAATTGTCGTTGCAGATGAAATAAACGTATTTCGCCGTCAGGTCAGCGCCGACCCGCGTCAGGAAGGCGCGCAGATTGGGGCCGGACCATTGGCCGATGTAATCCCAGCCCTCGACGCAGATGTGGCGGATGATCAGTTCCTGCTCAGGCAATTGGTAGATCTGTTGCGCGGTCCACGGTCGCTTGTCCTTGATCAGACCCGCCAATTCGAGCTTCCAGGTGGCGCCATCGATGGGCTTGACGTGATCGATGTCGTAATAGGCATTGAAGCGCGGCGGCTTGACCACTTGCGACGGGCTGAAGGTCGGCGCGAGATGATCGGAGCGAAAAATCGCCGCCTGCACGCCATCGTTCCACGACGATACCGCGCGCAACGCTTTTTGCACGGAATCCTCTTCACTGACGTCACAGCCGGTCAGCAGCGTGAGCGCGCTCAAGCTCAGCGCGCCGCGCAACAGCTTGCGGCGATTAAAATGCTCCAACACGGCCCGGCTTTGTCTGATCGCGTCACGATCGACCGGCTTGTCCGGGGGAAGAATCGAGGGCTTGCGGATGAACATCGGGTACCGCCTTCACGGAGTTGTTTCGGTTGGCGATTCGGGGACCGGCGCCGCGGCCTCTACGGCCAAAACATCGCCCACGGTCGGGCCGCCGGTCAGCATGGCGAGCAGGCTCTGCGGCACCAGCAGCGCGAGGCTCACGTGCACGAGCACGAACCCGACGATCGCCGACATGCAGAGGAAATGAATGAGCCTGATGATCTGGAAACTGCCGAACAAGCCGGCAAGCTCGGAGAACTGGATCGGCTTCCACAGGCACAGCCCGGTGATGACGATCAAAATGCCGACCAGAATCACGCCGAGATAGAGCGTCTTCTGCACTGCATTATAAACCGTCAAATCGTCATGGCTCAGGCGAAAGTGCAATGCATCGCGGACCGTGGCGATAACATCGCGGGGCGAGATGGGAAGCAGCTTATGACGGAAGCGGCCGGTGACGATGCCGTAGGTCAGATAACAAAGACCGTTGATGACCAGGATCCACATTCCAAAGAAATGCCATTGCAGGCCGTATTGCGCCCATTTGCCGATCACGAGCGCGTCAGGAAAATGCAGCCAGCCGAAGATCACATCGTCGTTATAGATTCGCCAGCCGCTGCCGATCATGATGAAAATCGCCAGCGCATTGACCCAATGCATGATGCGCAATGGCAGCGGATGAAGGAGTTTTTCCTTGCGCACCGTTGTTTTGGGGGTTGCCGTCGACATTTTAAATATTCCGCAATCGTTGGTTCGGACGCCGCGAAGCTGCGGCACGAAGCTGCAGTACGAAGCTTGAGAGAAGCGTCAACGGCAGGACTTGCAGGCGCGCGCCATACACCGTATCCCTTGCGCGACAAACAAACACCACGGCTGCAAACACTACGGTTGCGCAATTTCGTTCGCAAGCACGGCCGCTTCACAAATTCGCGCGGCGTTTTTGATCGGAGGACGAGAGAGATGATTCACGTTGCGAAATTGTCGATCTCAGTGGTGGCGCTGGCATTCACATTGGCCGTCGGCTTGGTTGTCGCAACGCATGCTGCGAATCCGGCACATGCCGGCGCGTCCGGCCTCGTTCTGGCGCAAGCGATGGTGCCGCCGACCGGGATGATGGACGCGATCAAGCCAACGCCGATGGAGCAGCGCTACCTGAGCCGTTATCCGCAGCCGGCCCGGGTCGGCGACCTCGTCGGTCTTCCGGTGCTCGATCTACACGATTCGACGATCGGTTATGTCCAGCAGATCGTGCGCACGCAGCAAGACAAGATCCAATTCATCGTCTCCTACAGCCGATGGTGGGGCTGGTTTGGCCGCCCGGTCGCGGTCCCGCTCGAAGTCCTTGGCATCCAGGGCCGCGAGCTTGTGTCGCTCGACATGCCGCCCGGCGACTACGCCAAAGCTCCGACCTGGCAGGGCCGGGATGTCACGGCCTTGTCGCCCGACGCGACAATAAGGATCGCGCTGGCCCGCGCCTGAAACCGTTGGGCATTGGGGGATCGGGGATCGTCTGTTGCGATCACGACTTGGTGAAGCAGATAACTTTCCGGTGTTGGAGGTGTTGTACGGGTTGAAGCGGAATTGATTGGCGATTTGCCGGGCATTTTTGCAAAGCAATCGTCGTTGTTGATTCAGTCGCATTTCGTCTGTCGGGGGCGCCATGGACCATGCGAATCGAACAGAGGGCCGTATTGCGCCCGCCGGCACGGCGGACGACGGCGCCAATTCGGCTTTAGCCCAGCAGGCCGCCGCTTGCGGGATTGCCGTCATGGCCAAAGCCTCGAGGCCGGGTCTCACCAAGACGCGGCTGGTGCCGCCGCTCACTTACGATGAAGCTGCCGCGCTGAACACCGCGTTCTTGCAGGACGTGATCG
Organism: Xanthobacteraceae bacterium; assembly: GCA_030044555.1. Taxonomy (GTDB): domain Bacteria; phylum Pseudomonadota; class Alphaproteobacteria; order Rhizobiales; family Xanthobacteraceae; genus BOG-931. The sequence goes on from JASHVN010000260.1 coordinate 11,591, forward strand.
ACAACATTGCGCTGGCGGCCAGTCGTGCGGCACCGCACGGCGGTATTGCCGGTTATGCCGCCTATGGGCCGCCGGGCTCGGAAGAGTTTTTCCGCCGCAACTTTCCCGCATCCATCGGACTGATCGGGGCGTGGCTGCCGGATTTCGGCGATTGTCTGTACCGGGCGATCGGCGAAATTTTTGCGCGCGGTCATGCTGCCGCCGTCGTGCTCAATTCCGACAGTCCCACATTGCCGACGGCGCTGCTCAACGAGACCGCCGCAGTGCTGGGGCAGCCCGGCGACCGCGCCGTGCTCGGCCCGTCGAGCGACGGCGGTTATTACTTGCTCGGACTGAAAGCCGCGCATCGCCGCATGTTCGACGACATCGCCTGGAGCACCGCGCGCGTGGCGGAGCAGACGCGCGAACGGGCCCGCGAAATCGGCCTCGACGTGCACGTGCTGCCCGAGTGGTATGACGTCGACGATGTCGGGACATTGCGCCGGTTGCACGTCGAGCTTCGCGACGGCAAGCCCGTGGCGCGCCAACATGATTCCGGCGTTCCGCATAAGGCCCGCCATACCGCCGCATTGTTCGGCCGGCTCTGGCCGCATGGCGACTTTGATCGCCGGGTCGGGAATTTCATGGCAGAGACCGCCTAAACCAGGCGCGGATAAAGGAAACGCCTCAAGGATTCGCCAATCATGGATACTGCGGCTTCACATTCGACCGTCGATCCCCGACGCTATTTCGAGAGCGTCGAAACTGAAAGCGACGCGCCCGCGCATGAGCCGGTTTGCCTCTATCTGGAGACGACCAACCGCTGCAATCTGCTCTGCACCACGTGCCCGCGCACCTACGAGGAGCTCGAGCCGCCGGCCGACATGAGCTGGGAGCTGTTCACCTCGATCGTCGATCAGATCGCGCATCTCAATCGCGCCGTGCTGCACGGCGTCGGCGAGCCGATGCTGGTAAAGAATCTGCCGCGCATGGTGCGCTATCTGAAAGACCGCGGCACCTATGTGCTTTTCAACACCAACGGCACCGTCCTCAACGAAAAGAACGGCCGCGCGCTTATTGCCGCCGGTCTCGACGAGTTGCGCGTCTCCTTCGATGCCGCCAACGCCGAAACCTATAAAGCCATCCGCGGCAAGAATTACTTCAACCGCATCTTGAAGAACGTGCGCGCTTTTCGCGAACTGCAGGACCGCGAGGGGCATCTCAAGCCGCGTGTATCGGCCTGGCTCACGGGCCTGCGCGAGACGGTCGAAGAGCTGCCGGATTTTGTACGGCTTGCGGCCGAAACCGGCATCAAGGAAGTGCATCTGCAGCGGCTGGTGTTTTTCAAAGAGAATTCGATCGGTCTGGCGCGGCCCGATCAGGCGCTTTACGAGCGGCTTTCCGGCGAGGAGGCCACCCATATCGACCGCGCCACCGAACTCGCGCAATCGCTGGGCATCACGTTCTCCGCGTCCGGCGGCGCTTCCGAGCCCGGTATCAGTCTCAAACGCCAGGACAGCGGTTCGCCGTGGTCGCTATGCCGGCGGCCATGGACGGTGATGTATTTCACGGCGAACGGCCGCGCGTTGCCCTGCTGCATCGCCCCGTTTTCGCAGCGCGGCTACGAAAACTACACCCTCGGCGATGCCACCCAACAGACGTTGCGCGAAATCTGGACCGGACCGGCCTATCGCGCGTTCCGCAAGGCGCTCAAGTCCGACAAACCGCTCGAAGCCTGCGCGAGCTGCGGATTGCGCTGGAGCCTTTAGCGATGCCCGTGGAGGCGACGAGCGTCGCCGTCGTCATTCCCACATTCAACGAAGCGGACTCGATTGCCTCCGTCGTCAGCGAATTGCCGCGCGACATCGTCGGCCGGATCATTGTCGTTGACGGCAGCAGCGCGGATGCGACCCGGCAGCGCGCGCGTGATGCTGGCGCTGACGTGATTGAGGTCGGCCGCGGTTACGGGCTCGCCTGCCTGACCGGGGCGCAGGCGGCCGAGCGCGCCGACATAGTGGTGTTCATGGACGGCGACGGCGCCGATGATCCGTCCGCCATTACGGCTTTGGTTGAGCCGATCCGCTCCGGCAGCTACGATTTCGTCATCGCCTCGCGCGCCCGCGGCAAACGCCAGCCGGGCAGCATGGCCGCGCATCAGCTTCTGGCCGGGTACATTGCCGGCTGGCTCACGAAAATCCTTTACGGCGTGCGCTATACCGACATGTGCGCGTTCCGCGCCATCCGCCGCGATACGCTGCTCAGCCTGCGCATGCGCGAGATGACCTATGGCTGGAATCTGGAAATGCAGATGCGGGCCGCCCGCGCGCGCTTGCGCGTGCTGGAAGTGCCGGTCGGCTATCGCAATCGGCTCGGCGGGGAGTCGAAGGTCGCGGGCTCGCTGGGCGGCTCGCTGCGGGCCGGGCTCAAGATCATGAGCACGTTCGTACGCGTTGCGATTGAGCCGTTACGCCGCCGCGCGGCTTAGACCTTGATCCAATTCGATTGAATCGGATCAACTGGCATTCGGCTTGCTTTTGCAAAGCCGCGTCATGACGGATCATGACAGCTCCGGCTTATTGCCTGTATGCTTTGCCGTCTTTGCCCGGGATCGTGTGAGGTAAGCCATGACCCGCTACCCGTCTGATCGCTCGTTATCGCGTCGACATCTGCTCAAGAACACGGTGCTGACCGCTGGCGCCCTGGCACTGCCGGCCCTGCCGCGCCGGGCGCAGGCCGCAGCACCGCTGCGGCAAGTCTCGATGACGCTCGACTGGATTTATCAGGGTCCCAACGTCGGTTTCATCTTGGCGCGGGACAAGGGCTTCTATCGCGACGCCGGCCTCGACGTGACCGTCACCTCCGGCAAGGGTTCGGGCACGACCGCGCAGCTCGTCGCCAGCAAGGCCTCGCAGTTCGGCTTCTCCGACGGCTATGCGGTCGCCACCGGGATCTCCAAGGGCATGGCGATCAAGACCATCGGCAGCGTGTTTCGCAAAAACCCGGCGGCGCTGATGGTGCTGGCGGATTCCGGCATCACCTCGCCGAAGGACCTTGAAGGCAAGACCGTCGCCATGACGGCGGGCAGCGGACAGTTTCAGCAATGGCCGGCCTTCGCCAAGGGCGCCGGCCTCGACCCGACGAAGGTTCAGATGGTCAATATCGATCCGGCCGGCGTCGGACCCGCGCTGGTCAGCGGCAAGGCCGACGCCATCGGCGGCTATGCCCAGGGCTATGTGCCGGCGATCGAAATCCGCGCCAAGAAGAAGGTCCGCATTTTCTGGTTTGCCGATTACGGCGTCACGGTGGTGTCGAATGGCATCATCGCGCACGACGACTTGCTCAAGAGCGACCCGGACCTCGTGCGCACCTTCGTGGCGACGAGCATCAAGGGCTTCCTCTACGGCCGGGAGCATCCGGATGAAGCCGTCGCCTCGGTCAAACGTTATCTGCCCACGGTCGATCCGGCGATTTCTCGGCGCGAACTGGAATTGTCCTGGAAGACCTGGGTCACGCCGAACACCAAGGGCAAGCCGCTCGGCTGGGAGGCCGAAGCGGATTGGGCCTCGACCGTCGCGGTGCTCAAGCAATATGGCGGCGTCACCACGCCGCCGGCACTCGACGCTCTCTACACCAACGCGTTCGTGCCGACCAGCGCCGAATACGTGCCGCCGCAGACCGCCTGACGCCAGAGCAGAATGGGTTTTATTTGAATCGCTATTCTGCTCTAGCTTATTGTTGGAGCATGATCTTTTCCGAAAACCGGTATCCACTTTTCGGGATCATGCTCTAGGGAGATAAAGCCATGCGCTCTCGGAGCTTTCAGACTGTGCCGGTGTCCCGACGCCGCTTTCTCACACGGTCCGCGCTTGCTGTCGGCGCGCTCGCCGTGCCGGAAACGCCCTTCGTCGCGCGCGCGGCGCCGGCGCTCAAGCCGGTGACGTTCACGCTCGACTGGCTCTATCAGGGCGCCAGTGTCGGCTTTCTGGTCGCGCACGAGATGGGGTTTTATCGCGACGCCGGCCTCGACGTCGCGATCCTCGCCGGCAAGGGCTCCGGGACGACCGCGCAGCTGGTGGCCAGCAAGGCGACGCCGATCGGCTTTTCCGACGGCTTCGTCGTCGCCAACAGCGTCGCCAAGGGCATGGCGATCAAGACCGTCGGCACCATCTACCGGCGCGATCCGGCCGCCATCATGGTGCTCGATGAATCGCCGATCAAGTCGCCGAAGGATCTCGAAGGCAAATCCGTGGCGATGACCGCGGGCAGCGCGCAATTCCAGCAATGGCCGGCCTATGTCAAAGGCGCCGGCATCGACCCGGCTAAAATCAACAT
>JASHVN010000261.1 GCA_030044555.1 Xanthobacteraceae bacterium
ACACTAGAATCATTAAATTGCTAGTGTCCCTTTGATTCCGAAGTTCGCATCAGAGCCGCTGGCATCACATGCGAACTTCGGAATCGGGACACTAGCCGCCGTCAATTGACCTGAAGTCCCAGCCGCTCGATCAGCGGCTTGAGCTGCAGATAGTTGTTCTTAAGAAACGCGGCCAATTGCTCGGGCGTGTCCGACTGCGCCTCGAAGCCGCGGATATGCAGGGCCTTTTGGTACGCGGGATCGGCAGCGACCTTGGCCATGTCGTCATGGACTTTTTGGATGATCGCCGGCGGCGTGCCGCCCGGGGCCTCAATGGCAAACCAAAGGCTGTAGTCCATCTTCGGCATGCCTTCCTCGGCGAAGGTCGGCACCTCCGGCAGATTGTCGATGCGCTTGGGCGCGGTGACCGCAAGCCCGCGCACCGTGCCGGCTTTGACGAACGGCACCGCTGTCGAAACGCCCACCATGAACATCGCGACATCGCCGGAGATCAACGCGGCGATCGACTGCTGCGAGGAGCCCGTATAGGGCACATGGGTCATTTTCAAACCGGCCATCGATAGAAACAGTTCGGCGGCGAGATGGGGCGCGCTGCCGACGCCGATCGAGGCAAAATTGTATTTGCCGGGATTCTGCTTAACGAGTGCGATGAAATCTTTCAGGTTGGTGGCCGGCAGTTTGGGAGTAGACAGCAGGATCTGATAACCGACCGCCATCATCGAGATCGGCGCAAAATCCCGCTTCCAATCATAGGGCAGATGCCGGTGCAGGGTCGCGCCGATGGTCAGCGGACCGTCGGTCGCGAGGTAAAGCGTATAGCCGTCGGGCGCCGATTTTGCCGCCGCTTCGGTGCCGATCAGGCCGCCGGCGCCGGGCTTGTTTTCGATGACGACCTGCTGGCCCCACAGTTTCGACAGCTGATTGCCGAGAAGCCGCGCCAACAGATCGCCGCTGCCGCCCGGCGCATAGGGTACGATCAACTGCACCGGCCGTGACGGGTAGTCTTCTGAGAAGGCGCGGCCGAACGGAGCGGCGGCCGCAGCGAGAGCCGAACCGGTGATGGCGAGAATGCTTCGTCTGCTGGCCGGCATGATTCCCTCCCTTCCGGAACGGATTTGTCAGGCACTCACCCCCGCGAACGCGCTGGCGCCGTGGCGCAGGCTGTCCATCAGCCGGCCGTTGCCCGGCAAAGGATCGTTGATGCCGAGAACGCGAAACGCCTCCCAGTGATCGGCGTGCGCGCCGCTTACGACCGGTACGCCGCATTCGGCCTCGATGATCGGCGCCGCATCGGCGGCCGCCCATTGATTGCACGGGATATAGACGCCGTCAGCTTTTTTGACCGTGGCCAGTACGCGCTTTGCAGTCGCAGCGATGTGCGCGGGTGTGACGTCCTGCAAGCGCTTGAACACCACGTCCTCGGTGTGCTCAGCGGCGATGTTGAAGCCGCTCGCCTCGAGGAAGGTGAGCGCGGATTGATGCAGGTCCGGCGGATAAGGCGATACCACCACGACGTTGGCGATGTTCAGATGCGCCAGCGCCCGGATCGCCGAACGGATGCTGGTCGACGCCGGCAGGCCGCCAGTGGCGCCGCTGATGATCTTGACGATCTCTTCCTCAAATCCCTTGCCGCGCAGCGTCACCACCGGCATGCCGCAATGCATGATGTAATCGACGTCGCGCGAGGCGAGATATTTCGCCAGCGTCACCAGCGGATCGATCACGGCTTGCTTGAAGTTCTCGTTGTTCCAGTGCTCGACGTTGGACGTGATGGAGCAGATCGAGACCCCGTCGGGCGCCATTTTGAAGAAATCGTGACAGGCGGTTTCCATCACGGTCGGGCTGAGCACGCCAATGCGCTTGCGCCAGCCAAGGGGTCGATCGGGTCTGCTCATATGCTTGCCTTCCTGAAAGTATTGAGCATGGCAGTCTGATGGCTTTGCCGCTAGCTGGCAATAAGCTCGTGCGCGGCTTCGAGCACCGCGAGCGCATCGCAGCCCTCATAAATAAAGGATTGTATGCCGGCGCTGCGCAGCGCAGCTTCGCGGGTCCCCGGGCGGCCGGCGAGGTAGAGGTGACGTGCGCCGGCGCTTTTGAGCGCGGCGGCCGCTTTTGCCGCTTCGCGTTCATAGGTCTTGTCGGCCGCGCAGAGACACGCAAGCGGCGCGCCCGAAGCCGAAAACGTTGCGCCGAGCGCGGACGCGTCATCTTCTCCGCTTTCGGCTTCGTTGATGGCTTCGATGCCGCCCGCTTCGAAAAAATTCTTGGCGAAGGTGGCGCGCGGCGTGAAGTCCGCCGGCGTGCCGAGACAGGCGAGGAAGATCTTCGGCCGCGCGCCGGTTCTGGCGAGGATTTGATCGGAAAGATCGCGCAGCCGCTCGAACGGCTCGGCGAGGCGCATGCGAGGCAGCGCGGCGGCGATGACCGGCGCGTCTTCGATCGGGGATGTCACTGCCGCGACGTTGAGAATGGCGGAAGCGGCTTCGTGGAGATCGGGATATTCATTGCTGCCGGTGAGAATGTCTTTGCGGTGGGCGACGGCTTTTTCCCGCTCGGCGCGGACCGCGGCGACCTTTTGCTGGACGAGGCCGTTTTCGAGCGCTGACCAAATGCCGCCGGCGCTCTCGATCTCCTGGAACAACAACCACGCTGCGGCGCACATTTGCTCCGTCAGAGCTTCCAGCGCCCCTGAGCCCGCGGACGGATCGGTGACGCGCGCCAGGTTCGACTCTTCCAGGAGGACAAGCTGGATGTTGCGCGCGACGCGGCGGGCGAAGGCGTCGGGCAGTCCGAGCGGTGCGGTGTGCGGCAGTGCGACGATCGCATCGGCGCCGCCAAGGCCGGCGGCGGCAACCGCGATTGTCGTGCGCAGGATGTTCACGTGCGGATCGCGCTTGGTCAGCATGCGCCAGGCGGTTTCGGCCGTGACCAAGGCCGGTTTCGCAACAAGCCCGCAGGCGTCTTCGACCCGCGCCCACAGCCTGCGTATGGCGCGGAACTTGGCCATGGTCAGTAACTGCTCGGCATCCGCCGACAGGCGAAAATAAATAGCATCGCGCGCCGCATCGAGCGGCATTCCGCCGGCCTCAAGGGCGCGCAGATAGCTGACAGCGCTGGCGAGCGCGAACGCGAGCTCTTGCGCTTCCGAACCGCCCGCGTTGTGAATGACGCGGCCGTCGGCGACGACCAGCGGGCCGCGAAAACCCGCATCCGCAACCCTGCCGATCACAGCGGCAAAGTCGCCAGACATTTCGTCCCAACGCCGCGGCCGGCGGCCCGAGGCCGCGAAGCCGCCAACTGGATTGAAGCTTGTGCGCAGATCGACCGACGAAGGGGAAATGCCCCGGCTGCGGATGAGATCGGCAAGATCGCGAACCACACCGCGGGTCGCTGGACTGAGGTTGATGTCAATGGCGATGCCGGCATCGAGGTGAATGCCGTCGAGGACGCGTGTAAGCGTGGCCGTGGAGGCATCGAGACCGTATCCGTTGGCGTTCAACGAACCGGCGAAGACCAGGACCAATCCGGTGGCGCCATTTTCCAGATCGTCGAGCGCCTGGGCGTTGGCGGCCGCTGGATCCGGATGATCGACGCGCTGCAGCACGGTCCAGGCCTTGCCGGGGGCTCGGCCAATAATCGCATGCGCGTTGGCGGCGCGCGCATACAGCGGCTCGATTGCAAGACCGTCGTAGGTTTTGCTCGTGAGCCTTTCGAAGGCGGCGCCCTTGAGCACTGCCTCGGCAAGCTTGCGCCATTCGTCGTGCCGCGCCGGGGAGAAATCGGCGACGAGCGGGACACTATTTTCGGTATCCGTCATCGCAATCAAAATGCCACGGGCGGCGCAAACGGCCAACCGGTTCGGCGCAGCAATTGGCATGCCGCGCTGCCGCGGGGGTTAATGTGCGGGCAGCTTTTCGACGCCGGTCCGGTCCACGCGTGCAAGGGCATCGCGCACCCTGATGCCGGCAATAACGCGCTCGGGCGCAATTTCGGCAAGCGGCACCAGCACGAAGGCGCGCTCGAACAGATGCCGATGCGGCAGCGTCAGGTCCGCATCATGCAGTTCGATCTCGTCGTAAGTGAGGATGTCGATATCGAGCTTGCGTGGTCCCCAACGCTGCTCGCGGATGCGGTCGCGGCCCAATGTGCGTTCGCAGTCGAGCGCACGCGACAGCAGATCATGGGGCGAAAGCGAGGTCGCAACCGCGATGACCGCATTGAGGAATGCCGGCTGGTCGGTGACGCCCCAAGGCGGGGTGCGATAATTGGAGGAGCGTGCAATGAGCCGCACGGCGGCGCCGTCACACAGCATGGCGATGGCGTGATCGAAGGTCGAGCCTACGTCTCCCACATTGCCGCCGAGCGCGAGGAAGGCCTCTTCCATTCGCTATCGCCTAAAGCGCGATGATTTGCGGATGATCATCATCGCGCTTTAGCTCTTTGTTTGCGCATGATCTTTTCGGAAACCGCTTCACACTTTTCCGGATCATGCATTTGCTCCGCGAATGACGGACCGCGCTCATCGCGTCCGCTCGACGGTCACGCCTACGTCGTCGAAGGTCGCGGCGATCGGCGCGTGCGGCTTGTGCACGGTGACGGCAACCGCGCGCACTTGCGGAAAGTTATCGAGCACCGCCGCGGCGACCGCGCCGGCGGCAGCTTCGACCAGCCGGTAGCGCCGTGCGCAAAAGGCCTCGCTCGCAATCGTCACCACCTTGTCGTAGGAGACGGTGTGCTTGAGCTTGTCGCTGCGCGAGGCTTCGGCGAGATTGATGGTCAGCTTCAGGTCGAGCTTAAAAGTTTGGCCGACCTTGGCCTCGTGTTGCATCACGCCGTGATAGGCGTGCAGCACCAGCCCGCTGACGAAAACCATGTCGCTCATCGCGCCTGCCTGATTGCGGCGGCGACCGCCAGCGCCTGCACGGTAGGCGCGACGTCATGCGCGCGCACGATGGCCGCGCCGTTCTCAACGGCAAGCAGATGCGCGGCGATCGAGCCGCCGACCCGTTGCATCGGCTCTGAGGGCACGATGGACGCGATGAAGCGCTTGCGCGAAGCGCCGACGAGAAGCGGGAAGCCGAAGCCGGCGAAGGTATGAAGCCGGGCGATGCAGGCAAGGCTCTGCTCCGCCGTCTTGCCGAAGCCGATGCCGGGATCGAGCACGATGCGATGGCGGTGGATGCCGGCGCTCCAGGCGATTTCCAGCGAGCGCGAGAAGAACTCGGTCACATCTTTAATGATGTCGATCGCCGGATCGGCCTCATCGCGATTGTGCATGATGATGACCGGCGCAGTGTGTTCCGCAACCACGCGCGCCATATCGGGGTCGCGCTGCAATCCCCATACGTCGTTGACGATCGCCGCGCCGGCCTCGAGCGCCCAGGCCGCGACCGGCGCTTTGAGCGTATCGATCGAGACCGGGATGCCGAGCGCCACGACGGCGCGCAGCACCGGATCGAGCCGCGCCCGCTCCTCGTCGAGCGGCACGCGCACCGCGCCGCCATACGGACGCGTCGATTCCGCGCCGATATCGAGGATATCGGCGCCTTCGGCGGCAAGCCGCTCGGCCTGTGCGATTGCTGCGCGCGGTTCGAGAAAACGTCCGCCGTCGGAAAACGAGTCCGGCGTGACGTTGAGCACGCCCATAACCAGGGGGCGCTTGGCGTCCAAGAGCCGCGCCAGCACGTTTTCGCCGGCCGCGTCGGGCGAAGGCGAAGACGCGCCGTGAAGGAGGCCCGTAGCCGTGTCTTCGGCCATGCTCTTCTTCCGTTAGACGTTTGTCGGCGTGGCTTTGCGCCAGCGCTTGCGCGAGTCAAGCCGGCGCCGGCCTCGCGGGTCATTAATAGCGGATCAGCGGCGGAAGCTTCTTCGCGCTTTCGATCCAGCGCTCGACCGTCCTCTCTTTCGGCAGCAGGCGCACGCGCTTGTCCTTATTGGCTTCCTGCATTCTCTCAACCAGGTTGCGCGGATTGCGGAACTGCAGGTCGTTGACCGTCTTGACGCCGGCCGCGGCCAGGAGCTGCGCATATTCAGCGCCGATGCCCTTGACCCGCATGCGGTCGCAGGCCGTGGCCCAGTCGAGAACGCGCTTGGGATCGGCCCCGGTCTTTGCCGCCATCTTGAGCCGCTGCTTCGGTGTCTTTGCCGCACGCAGAAAGCCGACGGTGGTGCGAATGCCGTCTTCCTTCAGCAGCGCGGCTACATCGGTGCCCATGCCGGGAATTTCGGTAATGGGATACGCCATCGATATCTGCCCCTGAAGCGCAAGATCCCGCAAACGGATCAAAATTCATACAAAAAGCATCGGGGTCGCGGCTCCAGCGAGCCTGACCCGCGGCAATTCAAAACGGTGCTTCCGCTCCTGCCCCGATCTGGAAGCTTGAGACGAACGCAACGGCTCACCAGCCGTGCTGTCCGTGCCGGTAATGCGGCCCGTCTCGCCCACATTATTCCCCCAAGGCCGTCCCGCACTGTCGGCAGGTTTCAGCCATCCGGCCATAATGAATTTTCAAGCGCGGCATGACAAGGAAATGTCGGCGTTCCGGGCGTTTTTGCCTAGAAACGCGGCGAGGCGTTGCAAACATGCAACGGTTTCCGGGTCCCGTAGGCGTGGAAATGGCGTCTTTCGACTATTATAAGGAGGGCAACGGGTGATCCCATGACAGAATCTGATGTTCTTGCGGCAGTGCTCGATCGCGTCGACCATGATCTCGACGCCAGCCTCGATCGGCTGTTTGCGTTGCTGCGCATCCAGTCGGTCTCCACGGACCCGGCTTACGCGTCGTACTGCCGCGAAGCCGCCGATCACGTCGCGGCCGATCTGCGCAGTCTCGGCTTCGACACCAGCGTGCGTGCCACCGACGGCCATCCGGTCGTGGTCGGCAAAAGCGGCAAGAACGGACAGAACGGCGACGCCAACGGCAAAGCGCCGCGGGTGCTGTTCTACGGCCATTACGATGTGCAGCCGGTCGATCCGCTTGATCTGTGGCGCACGCCGCCGTTCGAGCCGCGTATCGAAACGCTTGACGGCGGCCGCAAAATCATCGTCGCCCGCGGCGCCTGCGATGACAAAGGCCAAGCGATGACCTTCGTCGAGGCCTGCCGCGCGTTCAAGGCGGTGACCGGCAGGCTTCCCCTCGACATTACGATGCTGATCGAAGGCGAGGAGGAATGCGGCTCCAAAAACCTGTTCGGCTTCGTGCGCGACAATGCCGCCGAACTGCGGCGCGATCTCGCCTTGGTCTGCGACACCGGCATGTGGGACGCGCAAACGCCGTCGATCACCACGTCGCTGCGCGGGCTGGTCTACGAAGAGGTGCGATTGAGCTGCGCCGACCGCGACCTGCATTCCGGCCTGTTTGGCGGCGCTGCGCGCAACCCGATCCACGTGCTGGCGGATGTTCTGTCGGCGATGCACAAGCCGGACGGTTCGGTTGCCATTCCGGGCTTCTATGAGGGCGTCCACGAACTGCCGCCTGACATCAAAGCCGATCTCGCCGGGCTGCAGCTGACGCCGGAGAAATTCCTCGGCCCGATCGGCCTGAAAATTCCGGCCGGCGAGCAGGGCCGCATGTTGATCGAGCAGGTCTCGACGCGGCCGACCGCCGAGGTCAACGGCATCATCGGCGGCTACACCGGCGAGGGGGCCAAGACCGTCATTCCCGGCAAGGCGATGGCGAAAGTCTCCTTCCGCCTCGTCGGCGCCCAGGACCCGGAAAAGATTCGCAAAAACTTCCGCGAATTCGTGCAGGCGCGGCTGCCGGAGGATTGTCACGTCGAGTTCGGCAATTTCACCAGCGCCCCGGCCTTCGACGTGGCGTTCGACAACCCGGCGCTCACCAAGGCGCGCGCGGCACTTGCCGAGGAGTGGGGCAAAAAGGCGGTGACCGTCGGCGCCGGCGGTTCGATTCCGATCGTCGGAGATTTCAAGACCGTGCTCGGCATGGACACGCTCATGGTCGGCTTCGCCCTTGACGACGATCGCGTGCATTCGCCCAACGAGAAATACGATCTCAAATGCTTCCACAAAGGCATCCGCAGCTGGGCGCGGATTCTGGCGGCGCTGGCTTCTTAAGCTTCGTAGGGTGGGCAAAGCGAAGCGTGCCCGCGCAGTCTAATTCTCGTGCAGCGTGGGCACGGCGCTTCGCGCCTTTGCCCGCCCTACGAATCAATACACCCGGTCGCCCATGACGACGTAGCGCCGCAACAGCCGGCGCTCCTTGTCGGAAAAATCCGTGCGCGCGTGCAGCGTGCAGCGGTTGTCCCAGAGAACGAGATCGCCGACGCGCCAATGGTGCGCGTAGATGAAGCGCT
>JASHVN010000262.1 GCA_030044555.1 Xanthobacteraceae bacterium
ACATCGTGCGCGGCATCAAGGGCCATGCCGAGATCGGCGGCTTCGCGCGCTGGGGCATCAAGGTGCTGGAAATGTCGGCGGAGATCGGGCGCCGCACTGACTTACCGCTGTACGTGCATTTCGGCACGCTCTGGGGCTTGCCCGAGAGCGGCGCCAATGGCGAAGACGCTGACACCATTCTCGAGCGGGTGATCCCCAAGCTGCGGCCGGGCGACATTCTAGCGCATCCTTTCACGCGCCATCCTGGCGGCTTCGTCAACCGGCAAGGCGAGGTTCACACCGTCATCCGCGCCGCGATCGACCAAGGCCTGAAGATCGATGTCGGCCACGGCAGCCATTTCTCCTATCGCATCGCCCGCAAGGCACTCGATGCCGGGATTGTGCCGCACACGCTCGGCGCCGACATGCATGGCTACAACACCGAAGTGCCGTCGCCTGCCGGTACACCGCAGCAGCACTACGATGATGAAAACCATCCGTTCCGCGGCCAGGCACGCTTTAGCTTGACGCAGGCGATGAGTTCGATGCTGGCGCTCGGGCTTTCGCTTGAAGACGTGGTGCCGATGGTGACCTCCAATCCGGCGCAGATGCTCGGCCTCCCCGATCGTCTCGGCGCGCTGAAACCGGGCCGTACGGCCGACGTGTCGGTTCTGCACGACGACCGCGGCGGTTTCGTCCTGCGCGACAACGAGGACAACCAGGTGATTGCCGAGCGGCTGTTGCGCCCGGCCTTTTGCCTGCGCGCCGGCAGACGCTTCGACGCCGACGCGCCGATTCTGCCGCAGGCCGTCGCGGCGTAGCGGCGCTGACCGATGTCCACTCAAGGCGCCGGCCATGGTGATGCGCTTCCGCCCGATCCGCGGAACGATTGGGCTGCCCTCGGTCCGGCCGAGCGTGACGCCGCGTACAACAACAACGCCGCTGCCGCTGACAGCGCGGCGTGGATCGAAAAGCGCAACCGCGACTCGGTGGCCTATCGCGCCGCGCATGCGCAATACCTCGACCTAGCCTATGCGGGCGCGGAGCGCACCGCTTTCGATCTGTTTCCGGCCGCCAATCCCAATGCGCCGTGCTTGGTCTTTATTCACGGTGGTTATTGGCAGAGAAATTCGCGCGAGCTGTTTGCTTGCTTTGCGGAAGGGCCTGCGGCCGCGGGGTGGTCGGTGGCGATTCCGGGCTACACGCTCGCTCCGCAGACGACGGTTGGCGGCATCGTGGCCGAGATCGGCCAAGCGCTCGACTGGCTGGCCGCCCACGGTGCGCAATACGGTATTGCCGGACCGCTGGTGATCGCCGGGTGGTCGGCCGGCGCACAGCTTGCCGCACTGCATCTCGCGCACGCGCGCGTCGCCGCCGGACTCGCCATCTCCGGCGTCTACGATCTTGCCCCATTGCGCGACACCAATCTCAATGCGGCCCTGAATTTGTCCGACGAGGACATCGCCGCGTTCTCGCCATTGCGGCGTCCGGCGATTCAGAAACCGCTCGTCATTTCATTCGGCAGCAATGAACTGCCGACGCTCGTTCACGATGCATGGCGCTTTTACGCGTCGCGCAACCGCGAAGGCGCGCCGGGCAAAATCCTGCCGGTCGCAGGCGCCGACCACTTCTCCATTCTGCGCGAACTGCAGCAGCCTGACGGCAAACTGGTACGCGCCGCGGCGGCGCTTCTCCACGGCCAGTGAGTGAGCTTGCCGCCGGCGCACTTCCCTTAATGCCAGGCCTGATAACCGGCAACGATAAGTTCGACGGCAATCAAGATGACGATGATGATTTCCAGCCGCAGCGAGCGCCTGGTATCGATAATGTCGGTCAGCACTTCCGCTGTCTCGGCAATGACGGAAAGTTTTCGCGCCAGAGTTTCAGCGCGCTCTTTCAGTTCGTATTCGTCTTCCAGCCGGGCGTAAAGCCGGTCGAGATCGGGGCGATCCCAGACCACGTCGGGCTTTTCCGCCACCGCAACCCGCCCAGATACGCGATGCTGCACCAGCAGGGCGTTGCCGACATGCTTGAGAATGGCTCTACGACCGGCGAACGTGCGACCGTGTTCGGCGAGCTGGCGAGCAAACGGTTCGACGAGCTCGAACACAGCGGTGACTTGGCGTTCGTCGCGGGCCAGTACAACGCTTTTCGATAGCGCGTCGGCAATGATGATCAGATGGTCCAGGGTGACCGTCTTTAAGATGATCGGTCCGCCAGGCAGGATTTGATCGTCCTTCTCGGGATTGTGCTCGATCAGCGCGATTTCCTCCTCGAAGGGAACGACAGGACTGACCAGGCGCGGTTGCAGGCGCCGGAGAATTTCCTCTTCCTCCACAGCGGTCAGGCCCATGAGAACGGCAACGCCATATCGATAGAGAGCGACAAATCCGGCCTGACCAAATTTGAAAGTGAGCGGCGCAGTCGAAAGAACGCCGTCGTGCTCAAGGTTGGAGGTGTCGATTCGATCACTTAACAGCAGCGCGCGGACACGTCTGCGAGTCGCTGCCGGCTGCTCATGAGTCATCGCGGGTCTCCGGGCGCGCGCAACGCCAAGGTGCTCGATTTTGAATTTTTATTCCTGGAGCAGAATGGTTGTCGGGCTCCAGACTCAGAACTCCCCCGGCGCGGCGGGATGAAGCGAAAGACGGCTTCGCGGGAACCAAGTCCCAGGGGCGCGGTTGATTGCACACTCGGCACTTTTTTTCACTTTCAACGTTGCGCGGATTTTTGCTGATTTGCGTGGGAGGCTTTATCATGTCTGTAGTCCAGAAAATTCCACATCTGATCCCGATTCACCCCGACAATGCCGCAAATGGCGACTGGATCATCTTGCTCGAGGCCAACACCGTCGTTGGTTCCTTGGGAAGGAAGCTTCGTGTCGCCAGAACCACCCAGGAACACAAAATTGTAAAGCGGTTCAGATGGTTTCGTCGCCGGTCATTCTTGCTGATAGATGGGTACGATCCGCGTATTCACACCTTGTATTTTTGTCCGCAATTGTACAAACGCAATGATGACGGAAGCCTTGTTCCTCTGGACGGCGAGGAAATTGGCAACCTCATCGCTGATGCGTTGGGGGGCGCCGTCAAATCCAGGCTGCCTTGGTATGAGCCGACCGATCACTTGCCCAATGACGCGATCATAACTGACGATATCGTCACGGACTTCGACACGCTAGTCGTGGGACAACACAGCTAAAACACCGACGCTTGTGGCGTCTGCGGCGAACTGAATTTGATGGCGCGGAATGAACAACCCATGACATTTCGGCCGGCCTCATGGCGCCTAGCTAGCGCATGATCCCGAAAAGTGGATACCCGTTTTCGGAAAAGATCATGCTCCAACAATAAGCTGGAGCGGGACAACGATTCAAAGAAAACCCATCTCGCTCTGATGAACTAATGCGCGGTGGCACCATTCGGCCAGGTGCGTGCGTCGCCGCACGCGTGAAGTTGCGTACCGTGAAGTTGCGTACCGTGAAGTTGCGTACATGGGCCGGAAGCGCGCGCGACACGTAAGCACGGACGGGGGCCTGCCAGCGAGGAGTTCAGTGCGATTTGGCTGAGCGACCCTGGGATCAGAATGCCCGTCGTTGCAAGCCACAATTAAACGGAACGGAGTGGCGCGCTTTCTCTCTGTGGCGCACGACGCGGATCATTATCATCTCTGATCACGCCATTCCCTAGAATGAACCTGCTGCCGCCATCAAAATTCGACCAAAATTCCGCCGCGCTCCCATTCAAAGCGAACCGCGCCGTGAGCGCTTCATAAATTGCCGCGCCACGTGCTTTCGCGCCCGTAAGCAAAAAAATTCAAATGCGCGGAACTTTGTTAACGGTCGCGAGTTCGCGTTCCGGGTGTTGTTGGCGGGCAGGTGTCTTTTGCGAAAACCAATAATGGATTCGTCGAGAGTCGGCGGAGCCCGGGAGAACCTGGGACGGCGATAATTCTCGGCGTGCGGTGGCCGCGCTGCTGATTTCGCGCATGGAGCTTTTGGCCCCATGCGGCGGAGGAGCGTGGGCGTGAGGGAACGTACTGGGTTCGGAATAAGCCGGGTCCAGGTCCAAACCGGGAGGTGCAAGTTATGTCAATTAGTCCCGACGTAAGCACTACAAAGAAAGCTGCGAGGCGGGTTGCCTACGTTGCTATCGCAGCTGCGCTGCTTGGCCTGCCAAGCATCGCAGCCGCGCAATGGTATAATCACGGAGGCGGCGGAGACGAGACGTTCTCCGTCGTAACCACGGTGGAGACACCGACAAAGAGCACCCTTAATGGGTTCGATATCAGCTATACCGACCCATCTCTCGGTGAATACTTTCTCTCAGACTCGACCGACAAGGCGATCCTCGCGATCAACGTTTTCACGAAGACGCCGACCCTTTTGGGTGCCACGGCCGGTTTCACCGGCGCTCCTGCCACCTGTGGCGTTCCGCACGCCTGTAACGGGCCTGATGGCAACTTCACCGTGCACGACCGGAACGGGCCCCAGATCTGGGCCGGGAACGGCAACAGCGACGTGATCGTCCTCAGCTATCCTTCGGGAGATTTGGTGAAGGACATTTCAACTGCAACGCCTGGCTTGGCAACAACGTACTATCGGGCGGACGAGGGCTGCTGGGATCCTGACGATCACCTGGCCTTGGTGGCCAACGACTCCGCTGTCCCCGCTCCGTACATCAACTTCATCCGGACGGACAATTATCAGATCGTGAAACAGATCGTATTCGATGGCGGGTCCGGCACCAGCACGCTGGGCGGGATCAGCATCGGCCACGGCCCGAATGCGACCAACGGCATCGAACAGTGCAAGTGGAATGCGCGCGAGCACGCGTTCTATCTGAACGTCCCCGAGGTGAACGGCAGCGGCAGCGACACTGCCGACGGCAATGTCGTGGTCATCAATCCGCACTCACTTACCATCGTGCAGACATTCGACATCCCCGTGGCCGAGTGTGCCGGACCGCAGGGAATGGCAATCGGCCCGGCGCCGCAGATCCTGCTCGGCTGCAATGCAAAGGGTCCGCCCAACAACACCGGCCCGCAGAATGCCGCCATCATGGACGAGGAGAATGGTCACCTCATCCAGGTTCTGGACAACCAGGGCGGCAACGATGAAGTCTGGTTCGATCCAAACGATGGACATTATTCCCTGGCCGAAGGCTCGCATGCGACCACGGACTATCTCGGGATCGTCGATTCCCAGCCGATCTCGGTTGACCAGCAAATCGCGATAGCGCCTGCCCCCGCCACCGGGAGCGGTCCGCATTCGGTGGCTGAGGACGCAATATTCAACGAGATCTACCTGCCGATCGAGGCCTCCGTAGAAGCCGGTGCGAGTGCGCAGCAGCAGATCTGTCCGACGGCTGGTGTTGGGTGCGTCGCCATATTCAAGTCGAACAGGCCCGAACAGCATTTCGTCTATCGCGGGCATTGATCGCGGAAATATTCAGGGCTGGTCAGTCCTGAACCCACGATGTTAACTGACGCCGCGGCCAAAATCGGCCGCGGCGCTTTTCGTTTACAGCTCATGTCGTTCTTGAAGAGTCTGCGACGATTTGGGGCCGACCGCGACGGGGCCATTCTGCCCTATGTCGCGATCATGCTCGTCGTCATTTTCGGCCTTGCGGCGCTGGCGATCGACGCCAGCCGGCTGATGAGCGTGCAGACGCAGCTGCAGAATGCGGCTGATGCGCTGGCGCTTGCCGGGGCAGCCGAGCTCGACCGCCGGCCGGATTCGATCATTCGCGCGCAGGCGGCGATCAATGGCCTCGTCGCCAATCCGGTCGCCGGCGCGGGAATCCGCCAAGTCGCCGAAGTGGCCGGCATCGATTTCCTGCGAACGCTGCCGCCAAGCGACGATCTTCCGGTGACCAGCGCCAATCTGACCGACGATCCGACTTTGGCTGCCTACGTGCGGGTCACCGTGAGGCCGGTCACTATGTCGATGATCTTTCCGATCTCGCTCTTGCCCGGACGGCGGCAGATCAGCGTCGGCGCGCAGTCGGTCGCCGGCTACGATCAAATTCTCTGCAACGTCACGCCGGTTTATGTCTGCAATCCGTTCGAGGCGCCGGGCATGACCTACTACCAGGCAACGCAGGCACTGGTGCAGGCGGACGAAAATCCGGCGCGCCAGCATCAGCTCATCCGCCTCGCCGGCAGCCAGTTCAACAACGGCGCCTACACGGCCGGCACGCTGGGCTATGTCGCGCCCGCCACGGGCGCGTTGCCGGCGTCGGCCTGCGGACCCGGTGCGGGTTATGGCGTGCCGCAGGCGCTGGCGGCCTCGCAGGTTCGGGCGTGTTTCCGGCTGTCCGGCGTCAATCTGCTGCCGAGCGAGGATCAGCCCGCCATGGACGGGCTGAACACCCGGTTCGATATCTACGCCAACGGATTTGCCGCCTGCCGCATTTATGCGCCCGACCTCAACGTGCGCAAAGGCTACATGACGATAGGCAACGTGAATTGGTGCAACGCCGTGCCGTCCAGCCCCAATTGGCCGATCGCCGATCCGAATGCGACGCCGCTGCCGCCGGACCAGAATATGATCCGCGCCAACGGCACATTCGACACCAGCATCAGCATGGGCAGCGGCGTGTGGAATTGCGCCGCCTATTGGAGCATTGCGCATGCGGTCGGGCCGGGCAAAGACTCGCCGCCTCAGGGATGCACGGCGGCGGCAACGATCAGCCGCTACAGCGTCTATACTTATGAGATGAATTTTCTCAGCGACCGTTCGCTCTCGGCTGAAACGGGAGGGCCCGAATGTGCGCCGCCCGGTGAGAGCGGACGCCGGGTTGTGACCGCCGCGATCATCAATTGCGGCAGCAGCCCCGTTCCCATGCATGCGGACGTGCAGGGCGTCCCGGCCGCTGCGTTCGGGCGCTTCTTTTTGGTGCTGCCGGCCAATTCCGGTACCGGCGGAAATCCGTATGCCGAGTTTTTAGGATTGGTGAAACGCTCGGATCCGCAGAGTTCGGACATGGTTCAATTATATCGTTAGGGCCTGCCGGGCGGCGGCTATTGCACGTCGGGCGGCGCGGTATCCGGCGATCGCACGATAAATCGCTTGCTGCCGTCGAGGAGCTTAAGATTGTTGAGAATGATCGGATTATTGGGTTCCCGCGCGTAGGCCTTGAGGAAATCCCTGCGTGCGGCGATCAGATTGCCGCGCAGCATGTAGGAGTAGCCGCGGTTGTTGAGCAGAGCCGTGGTTTCTCCGGCCAATCGCACTGCCTGCCGGTAAGCCTGATCGGCGAGATCGAAGCGGCCCAAATGATCGTAGCTCGCCGCCAAGCCGATCCAGGCCGAAGCGTCCTTCGGGGCTTTTTCCACCGCGTCGCGGAAATAGCGCTGCGCTATGCCATAATTGCCGCGGTTGAAATGTTCGATGGCGAGCCGCAACGGCTCATCCGAGGGATAATATTGGACGTCGGCGTCGCGCTGAACAGTCGGCGTGGTGACCGGCGGCACGCCTTCGGCAACCTGGGTCGAGACGGCAGGATTAGCGGCAAGGGGATCCGTGGCAGCGGGATCAGTGGCAAAGCAGCCGCCAAGCGCAATCGCGCCTGCCAAACACACGCCGCCCGCAACTATATTACGCAGCGCCTGAACGGGCCCCACTCAACCATCCACCCTCTTTGTGCCCCCGCGCCGGCAGTCTCGCGCTTATTCGAACGCGTTGAGCAATCTGATGACCACCGGCAACAGGATTACCATAAAGACCACCGGCATTATAAACAAGCCGAGCGGAAACAGCATCTTCACGGAAAGCTTGTTGGCGTGTTCCTCCGCGCGCAATAGGCGCTTGTCGCGCATTTCATCGCCGAAAACGCGCAGCGCTTCGCCGACATCGCTGCCAAGTTCCGTCGACTGCCGCAATAAGGCAACCAGGGAGCGCGCCTCCGCGATCATCAGCCGGTCGGCGAGCGCGCCCAGCGCATCGATGAAGCTGCGCCCGGCCCGCATTTCGGCGGTCATGACGGCCAAATTGATGCCGAACACCCGGCTGCGCCGATCCGCGATTTCGCCGGCAATCCGGTTGACGGCGCCTTCCAGCGTCAGCCCGGCGTCAGTGCAGACCACGAGCAGATCGAGGAAGTCCGGAAAGATGATGCGGTATTCGGCGCCGAGCGCGCGCTGTCGGCGCGAAATGAAGGCGTCCGGGCCGACCACGCCGATGGCAATCGCAATGGCGATGATGACGAGCCGGCTGGCAAAGTGCGTCTGTGGAAATGCAAAATCCACGACGAAATAGGTCACGATCGGCAGCAGCACCACCGCGACCACGCGCCAAAGTACATAGAAATTGACCGCATCGCTGCGAAAATAGCCGGCGCGAACCAGATTCATCCGCAGCTTGCCACGCAAGCTGTCGTCGACGCCAAATCGCTTCTCGTCGAAGTGCCGCGATACCAGACGGGCGATGTTGCCGCCGACATCGACATCTGCGGCCGGCCCCTGGGGGACCGGCAGGCGCTGGCGCAGCTTGACCGTTCGCAAATAATGCTGACCGGCGGCGAAAGTGATGCCGGCCATAGCGCAAAACGCCATGACCGTGATGAGGAATGGTGTCCACGCAGCACTCATGGGACTAATATTTGAAATTGACCATGCGATACATGATGGCGTTGCCCACGGCGAGCAGAAACAGGCCGAGATAAATTGCCGGCTCAACGATCGGGTTCGAGCGGATCGCGCCGTAATAGGCGGGCGAGATGAAATTGACCAAAAAGAAGATCACGAAGGGAAAGGCTGAGAGCGTTATCGCTGAAGCGCGCCCCTCTGCGCTCAGCGCCTTGATCTTCAGCCGCATGTTGGCGCGATTGCGCATCAATTTCGACAAGCGCCCCAGAACCTCCGCGAGATTGCCGCCGGTCTGCGCCTGAATGCCGACCGAGACCGTGAGGAACAGCAGATCCGCCTGGCCGACGCGGCGGTACAGATTGGCGAGCGCGCTGCGCACGTCGAGGCCGAAGGCGATCTCGTCGGCCAGCATGCCGAATTCCGTCCCGACGGGATCGGGCATCTCGCGCGCCACCAGCGCGACTGCGCTGGTGAAAGGCAGTCCCACGCGGACACCGCGCACGATGATGTCGATCGCGTCGGGTAATTGCTCACCGAAGGCGCCGATCCGCTGGCTGCGCTGGCGCACCAAATACAGCACCAGGAGCGCCGCTGTCGCAGGGAGCGCGAGCAGGATTGCACCGAATCCAAGACCCAGGACCTCGCTGAAGGCAAATGTCAGCACCAAACAAATGGCCAAAGCCGTCAAAATGGCTTTCCGGCGCACCACATTGATGCCGGTCTGGCTCAGCCAGTCGCTGAGCTGCCGCAGCGTGGGGTTGCTAAGATTGCGAATGCCGCGCTCGTCGCGCAGCGTCGCCAGAACGGCGGATGCGTCGCGCAGCTGCTTATTGAGTTCGAGGCGGCGGTTGATGACCTGCTGTTCGCGGCGATTGAAGACGAAGACCCAATAGAAGGCATAAATCGCAAGCGTCGCCGCGAGGAACACCAGCACGAAAATAATCGACAGATCGCCCACGACATACCCTCTCACATGCGGCGATCGGCGTCGAAATGCACGGCCGGCACTTCGATCCCATAAGGAGCAAGTTCTTGAAGAAAGAGCGGGCGAATGCCAGTCGCCGCGAAATGGCCGACGATGTTACCGGCGGCGTCGGTGCGCTCCTTCACGTAGCGGAAGATCTCGTGCATCTGAATGACGTCACCCTCCATGCCGGTGACTTCATTGATGCTGATCAGCTTGCGCCGGCCGTCGGGCAGGCGCTGCAGCTGCATGATGATGGTAAGCGCCGAAGCGATCTGACTGCGGACGCTCGGGATCGGCAGGCCCATATTGGCCATCGCCACCATCTGCTCCAGACGCTTGAGCGCATCGCGCGGCGAGTTGGCGTGGATCGTGGTCATCGAGCCTTCGTGACCGGTATTCATCGCCTGCAGCATGTCGAAGGCTTCTTCGCCGCGGCACTCGCCGATGATGATGCGGTCCGGCCGCATGCGCAGCGCGTTTCTCACCAGGTCGCGCTGGCGTATCTCTCCCCTGCCCTCGATATTGGGAGGCCGCGTCTCCAGCCGGCCGACGTGCAGTTGCTGAAGCTGCAGCTCGGCCGCGTCTTCGATGGTGATCAGCCGCTCCTCGTCGGGAATGAAATGCGAGAGCGCGTTGAGCAGCGTTGTCTTGCCGGTGCCGGTGCCGCCGGAGACGATGAGCGAAATGCGTCCGCGGACCGCCGCCCGCAACGTCTCGCCCATCGGCCGCGACAGCGTGCCGAGCTCGATCAGGCGGTCGACGTCCAAAGCCCGCTCGGCGAACTTGCGGATCGACACCATCGGCCCATCGACCGAAACCGGGCGGATGGCGACGTTGACGCGCGAGCCGTCCGGCAGGCGCGCATCGACCATGGGCGAGGATTCGTCGACGCGCCGGCCGACGCCGGATACGATCTTGTTGATGATCCGCAGCAGATGCGCCTCGTCCTTGAAGCGCACATTGGCGCGCTCAAGCTTGCCGAAACGCTCAACGAAGCAGAGCTTGTGCGTGTTGATCAGAATATCGTTGACGGTGGGATCTTTCAGTAATGGCTCGATCGGACCAAAACCGGTCATCTCGGCGAGAACTTCGCCGGTAAATATCTCCAGCTCTTTCTGATTGAGCGAAATCCGCTCGGCGCGGACGTAATTGGCGACGTAGGCCTGCACTTCGCGCCGCAATTCGTCCGGCGACAATTTTTCCAGAACAGCGAGGTTGAACTCGTCGATGATCCGCCCGTGCAGCTTGAGCTTCTCGTCGAGCAGCGCCGGCCGCCGCGCCAGCAGATCGCTGTCACAGCGCTCGGCGCCATTGGGCGCTCGCGCCGAGCGCAACGGGACGTCAACCGCGGCATCTGCCTGCCGCTCCGAGCTGCCGGCATTTCGGAATAAAAAACCCATACGCTTCCCCGACTTTCGCCGCGTTCACAGCCGAGATCCTTCTGGCCGGAACTCACGGCAAGGCATTAACGCTACCTGCGGGTAAATGTTCCTGGTCCCCGCTGGTTTGCGGCATCGCCTCGCGTTCCCTCTGCCTTACGATTTTCCGTCCTCACCTGGGCTGAAGCCTCCACTACTATTTTCCCGCGGCGTAGATCGGCCGGTCGTATTCCTCCGGCCGCATGCCGCGCCAGATCGTAATGTGCCTCATCGGCGGCGCAGGATCTGCCGCTGGCGGTGGCGCCCGGGCCACGACCGGCGGTGGCGCGGCCACGGGCGGCGGAGCCGCTTGGGGCGGCGGGTCTGGCGGATCGCCCAGATCCTGCGCGGTGACGCGTTGCACCGCATCGGCGCGCGCTTCCGCCGGCTGGCGCAGGATCAGCGACAAGCGCCCGATATTCGTCGCCAGCAGGATCTT
>JASHVN010000263.1 GCA_030044555.1 Xanthobacteraceae bacterium
CCCCGCCCTCACGCTGCTCAAGCCACCCAACAAAAGAAAGGCGAAGCCATGATCGATCTCTATTACTGGACCACGCCAAACGGCCACAAGATCACGATCTTTCTTGAAGAGGCCGCCTTGCCTTATCGGATCGTGCCCGTCAACATCAGCAAGGGCGAGCAATTCAAGTCGGATTTTCTGGCGATTTCGCCCAACAACCGCATGCCGGCGATCGTCGACCACGATCCGAAAGATGGCGGCGCGCCGATTTCGATTTTCGAGTCCGGCGCCATTTTTCTCTACCTTGCCGAGAAAGTCGGCAAGTATCTGCCGACCGACGTGCGCGGCCGCGTTCAGGTGACGGAATGGCTGTTCTGGCAAATGGCCGGACTCGGGCCTATGGCGGGCCAAAATCATCACTTCGCGCAATACGCGCCGGAAAAGATACGCTATGCCATCGGGCGTTACGTCAAAGAGACGAACCGTCTCTATGGCGTGCTCGACAAACGTCTGTCCGCGCATGAGTTCGTCGCGGGCCAATATTCGATCGCCGATATGGCCATCTATCCCTGGGTCGTGCCTTACGAACGGCAAGGCCAAAAGCTCGAAGACTTCCCGCACCTCAAGCGCTGGTTCGAAGCCATGCGTGACCGTGCTGCCGTGAAACGGGCGTACGCCAAGGCTCAAGAGATTAACACCGCGCCGACGGTCAGCGCCGATTCGAGGAAGGTTTTGTTCGGCCAGACGGCGGCTGTCGCGCGGTGACCCTCGGGTTTGGGGGATGGCACGCAAACCGGCATGATGGATCTGTATGACCCTGCGCATGTATGACCTTGCCGGTGCCGAGCCGGAGCGCCGCTTCAGCCCTTATTGCTGGCGCATCCGTCTCGCCCTGGCGCACAAGAAGCTTGCGGTTGAGACAATCCCGTGGCGCTTTACGGAAAAAGCGGAGATCGCCGCCTCCGGCCAGATATTCGTCCCCGTGCTGGTGGACGGTGATCGTTGGATCGCCGATTCCTGGACCATCGCGAATTATCTGGAGGACGCGTGCCCGGAGGCCCCATCGTTATTCGGCGGCCCGAGCGCGCGGAGCCTTACGCACTTTTATTCGAGCTTTGCCGACGGTCTTGTCAGGGCGATTTTCCCATTCGTTGCTGTCGACGTTTTGAATCATGTCGCCGACAAAGATCGCGATTATTTTCGCGCGACTCGCGAGAAGCGCGTCGGCACGACGCTCGAGGCATTCGTTGCTGACCGCGACAGCAAGCTCGGCCCATTTCGCGCAAGCCTCACTCCGTTGCGCACCGTGTTGAGCGCGCAACCGTTCCTTGGCGGCGCACAGTCGCTCTATGCCGACTATGCCGTTTTTGGCCCGTTCCAATGGGCGCGATGCATCAGCCCGTTCGCGCTGTTGGAGCCGACCGATCCGATACGATTGTGGCGCGACCGCCTGCTCGATGGCTTCGGCGGGTTGGCCCGCGCAGCGCCTGCCTACGATGTTTAGCTTCGTCGAAGGAAATGAGGTCCAGAATGTCCCTTAAGGAACAACTTACCGAATTGCGCGCCGGCTCGCTCAAGCGCGTTCCACCCGAACGCCAGGCAATCGTCGAACGCCACATTGAGGAGCTTCGCAACGGTCTTGCCCAAAGAGCGCTCCAGGTCGGCGCCGTTGCGCCCGAGATCGTTCTCACCAATGCCAAGGGGGAAATCGTTGATGTCGGGATGCTTCTGAAGCGCGGGCCGGTTATCGTGACGTTCTATCGCGGCGGCTGGTGCCCTTACTGCAACCTTGAACTCAGAGCGTTCCAAAGGATCCTCCCTGACATTGAGGCCGCCGGCGCGTCGCTTGTGGCGATCAGCCCGGAGAAACCTGACGACACGCTGACCACAACCGAAAAGAACGCATTGGCCTTCGAGGTGCTGAGCGATGTAGGCCTAAAAGTCGGGCGAGCCTTTGGTCTTGTCTACGTCTTCAGCGACGCGTTGAAGGGTGCCTATCAAGGCTTCGGACGCGACATTCCGGGAACGAACGGAACTGACGAATGGGCACTTCCGATTTCCGCCACTTATGGCATCGGGCGGGACGGAAGAATCGTTTACGCCTACACAGATCCTGATTATCGCGATCGAGCCGAACCGGAGGATGTGCTCAAGGTTCTTACAGGCGCAGCCGTTGCCGCCTAAGGGACATAGACGCCCTACGCGGATTTCGGTCCTTTATGTTGCTCGGAGGATGTCGCAGCATCCCCTGAAGACCAGTTCTGGCGTTGCGACAATCAGGGGCAAAACCAACGATCGCGGCCAATCCGCAGAGTGCTCTGACCTCCAACTGGTCCCTTGGGATTTGAGTAGCTACCTATTGCTAGGCGCATGCTGCGCTTTGCCGCAGCGCGAGATGCGCCGCCGGCGTTATGCTTGCATCAGTTCGTTCGGTTGAGGTGCAAGCATGGGCGCTGAATATTTCGCATTGCACATTGGTGCGGTCTGTCTTCTGGCCGTCATCGTTGGCGTCGCCGTAGTCATCGCGCGACCGGAGCGCGTCTACCGTTAGGCAAGCCGCCTCTCTAATCCCGCTAATCCTGTCCGATCGGAATTTCGGAAGGGGCAGCACTACCACGTATAGTCCAGCACACCGGAGCCGGCGATGAGCTGCGGTTGGGGTGCAAATTCACCATCAAATTTGGCGGTAAACGACCAATGCGGCTCGGCGAGCAGTTGGAGCATTCCGCCAGCATCAGCCTTCGTTGTCTCGGGCGCGAACTCGCCGTCAAACTTGGCGTCGAATGACCAGTTCGGCGTGGAGAACAGTTGCAGGGTCCCGCCGGCATCCACCGTCACCCTACATGTGTCAGATATCGAGCCGCCCGACAGCGTTAGCGTGTCGGTCCCAGCCTGAGCAGGGGAACTGTCGTTGTCGATGGTCGCATTTCCATCCTGCATCGTATCGGATGACGTCGCCGAGTCCGGAAAAATGCCGCTCGTTTCGTCGGTTGTTGCGGCAGTAATGTCGTCGTCGGACAGCAGTCCGGACAGATCGATACCTTCTCCTGTTCCGTTGGCAGAGAGCGGCTCAGCCAAGTATTGCAGTTGAACGAGCAAATATTGCAACGGACGGTGTCGCCGCCGCCATTTTGAACGACGCCCAAGCCGTTCAAGCTCAGCATAGCGCCCCTGCAGGAGCCGGAGTTCGACCTTTCGATACTGCGCGTCTCGTCGCCGAAAGAGAGCAACGGTCGAAAACGGAGCGGCGATCGTGTTCGATAGACGAAAGATCGTGGCGCGCATCGGCGCCACGGCTGCATTCCGGTTATTGCCTGCGTTTTCCAGAGGCGCGCTGAGGCGCCAGACAGCTAGCGGCGCCGCGACGGCGACCCCAGCCAAACAGACCGCTAGCCCAGCACGGAATGCCGCTATCTGCGCCGGCCCGCTCGCTCTGCGGCCGCGCTGCAAATGATCGCCTTCGGTCTCCTTCGAGTCCGCGCCTATTGACGCGGACTGCCCATCCGATGCCATGAAGGTTGGATTGCTCAGCGCCGCATTCCCGAATCTTAGTGCCTCACCACGCCCGGATTTTTAGTCCAAAAAAAGACGGGCAAACTTTCCCGATTCCACCCGCGACAATCGGCCCCGCTTTATCCCCGCCGCGTCTGACGTTTCATAAAGCTGACACCAGCAGCTGGACAAAATGACACACGGTCCACAAGCCAGGAGAGCCTGGCCATGGGAGAACGTCGCTATGAGCGGTCGGGGTCCTCGGCTTCGCGGGCACGCTCCGCGATCAGCAAGACAATCATTGGCGTGGGTATTTTGCCGGTGGTCCGATCAATGAACGGCGAGCAACCTTCCTCAACCGGCGCGCCGCACGCATATCCCTTTCTTGCTATTGTTTTACGCCAATTAGGCTACGAGGCGCGGATGGGCGATGTCGCACTTTACGAATTTGGTCCTGGCATCTGGACCAGTGAAGGACCGATCATATCGTTTTTCGGGTTTCGCTATCCAACGCGGATGGCCGTTATCCGCCTGCCGAACCGGGGATTGTTTGTCTGGTCGCCGGTGGCTCTTTCAACGACGCTCAAACAGGATGTGGATGCATTGGGATCGGTGCGTTGCCTGGTTTCCCCGAGCCGTCTGCATCATCTTTATCTCGGCGAGTGGAAATCGGCCTATCCGAGTGCGAGGCTTTACGCGTCTCCAGATTTGCGCGCGAAGCGCAAGGACCTGGCTTTCGACGCTGACCTCGGTGACGCGCCTGAGTCAGAATGGGCCGGCGAGATCGATCAAGCTCCGGTGCGCGGGAGCTTCCTGACCGAGGTGGTATTTTTCCATCGGGAAAGCGGCACCGCGATATTTGCCGACCTTGTACAAAACTTTCCGCCCGATTGGTTTGCAAGTTGGCGAGGCGTTCTCGCACGGCTGGATGGCATTTGCGCGCCAAATCCCGGCCCCCCTCGCGAATGGCGAGCGACCTTCTTCAATCGCGGCGCCGCGCGCGCATCCCTTCGTGCAATTCTGTCCTGGCCGATCGAACGTGTCCTGATGGCGCACGGAGACCCGGTGTGCGCGGACGGATTGTCGTTTGTGCGCCGTGCATTCGGCTGGCTGCTGTAGGAGCCGGCCCCTTCCTTACATCCGTTCCTTGACGGCGTGAATAATGAGCCAC
Organism: Xanthobacteraceae bacterium; assembly: GCA_030044555.1. GTDB lineage: Bacteria > Pseudomonadota > Alphaproteobacteria > Rhizobiales > Xanthobacteraceae > BOG-931. The sequence continues at coordinate 4,643 of JASHVN010000263.1, forward strand.
CAATTGGCCGGATAGGACGTTAGAAATCTCACGATCATGGCGATCTGCATTATGAACCAGAACTCAAAGCCTTACGGCTGCGTCCATTTGTCCAGATCCATCCCTGCTTGAGCGGACACACCTTCGCGCCGATTGCCTGTTACAAGCGTGGCTCTGATGGCTCTGAGTCTTGCCGGCACGGCGGGCAACACGTCGAGCCGCTCGAAGCGAAGCTGCAATGGTCAGAATCATGCTTGAAAGAATTTTGCGCCTGGCAAAAGCTCGTCGAGCTTTCCATACGTTTGTCGCGATCGCGCTCGCCGTGGTGTTGCAGCCACTTGCCGCCGACATGGCGAGGGCGTGGAATTCCACGGATATGACTGGCGCGCTGCCGCAGCTCGAATTCACGATGACGCGAGCGAGCGACGGCAAGACTGTAACCGCCGCCAACTATAGAGGCAAAATCGCCTTGCTTTATTTCGGCTATACGTTTTGTCCTGATGTCTGCCCGACTACGCTGCTAAGCATCGCCAGTATGCTCAAGGCGTTGGGGAACCGCGCCGACGAGGTGCGGGTTCTGTTCGTGACCGTCGATCCCAACCGCGACACATTGTCGGTGCTCAATCGTTACGTGAAGGCTTTTGCGCCGCAGGTGGTTGGACTGCGTGGCACTCCAGACCACCTGGCCGCTCTCGCAAAGCGCTATCGCGTGGCCTACTCGGTTCAGCGGGCAAGCCCCGGCCATCCCTACAACGTCACGCACAGCGCGGCAGTCTACGTCTTTAATCGTAATGGCAATATCAAGTTACTGTTTACCGGCCTTGCCACATCCGGAGTGGATGTTTCGGGCATGACCAGTGATCTTAAGCAGATGGTGGCCGGAGCCGGCAGCGATAGCTGGTGGCGCCGGATTCTTTCATCGCTTTAAGGCGCCATCATTTCGGGCCTACCATGGAGCTCACGCCCTGCACGGCGAACTGGGCAGTCACGGACTGACCGTTCGCGAATTTCAATGTCACCGGGACATGACCAGCGATCCTCAGCTGGTCCGGTGACATGCACATCAGGTGGTAACCGCCAGGCGAAAAGCTGAGTGAGCTGTGGGCAGGAATCGCCAGGCTTTTGACCGGCAGCATTTCCTCGACTCCGCCTACGTCCTTGCTCTGGTGCAACATGATGCTGCCGCAGGCGCTCGACGATGCCCCAATCAACGTCACCGAAGCGGCGGTATCGTTGTGCAAAACGAAATAACCCGCCGCGGGCTGTTCCTTCGTGATCACCCTGAGCCATGGCTTCTCTATCGTGAGCCCGCCCGCGGCTGCCGACGCGGCGCCCAGACTGCCTAGAATCGCTATCGCGGTTGCCAGCAGCCAAATGCCTCTACAAGCCGGTCCATCGACTGGCGTCGACAACGGGGCGCGAAACATTATTGCTTTCATCTTTGGCTCCAGTACTTTGATTCTGCTGCTCTGCTTTGAAAAGCGCATGCAACACCAGCAATATCGCCGCAACGCTCATCATGGCGGGCGGGATCCAAACGATCAGGCCGCCAATCATCTGGTCAACGTGGGCTCCTATACCTGGATAGATACGCCCACACACATCGTAGAATGTATAAAGATCGCGTGAGCTGAAGGTAATGATGGCGCCAAAAATAATCTGCGGGAACATTACGGCCAGCGCCAGTAATGCTCGAGTGGCAAAGGATGCGCGGGCCGGCGGCGATGGTCGCGGATCGAGCACCAGGCACCAAAACAGGATACCTTCTGCAAGCATCGTCCAGTTCATCACAGCGTAGAGAACGGGATTGATCATTGCCCGGAAATGCACTGCGGGGATGAGCCAAAAGAAGAATGATCCCGAGAACAAAATTGCGGCAAGCACCGGTTGCTGCAACACGTGAATGGCGCTTGTGAGGACGACAGAGCTGGCGGCAATACGACGCAATCGGATTGGCATTCCCCGCAACAGTGTTTTTCCGGGCCATGCCAGCGCGATCAGTACAGGTCCGAAGTGGTGCAGAACAACGTGTTGGATGCGGTTGTAGAAAAACTGGTGTTCCGCCAAGTATTCAAAATGCGTCTCAACGACGACGTAAATGGAAATGAGACCAACGAAAAACGCCAATTGCCGGGCTGCGGAAGGCCGCTCGACCTGGCCCCTAACAAGCCCGCGGATATACCAGTAAACGGTCAGCCAGGCAGCGAGGAATTCGATCCACGAGAAGTCCCATGGCGTCCAGAACGGCAGGATCGCGACATGCGCATTGCACAGCCACCAGAACAGAAGGCTCGCGGCAAGGATCGTCGCGTAGACAGCGGCGGCAGCCCGTTCGATGGGATGAAACAGGTGCAGAAATCTTGACGCGGTCGAATTGAGGATCACGAATTAAACAGTCAACCCTGGAGCAAACCAAATTGGACATTCGATGTTAGTCGCGATTGTGGCACCAGCGTGCGCAATTCGTCGCGGCACCACGGTGCCACGCTGGGGCGATTTAACTTGATGTCGTCCGCCCTAACGGACTAGCAAGAGTTTGCGGGGCGCGATGGAAATCCTGAGACTGGCAGTGCCCAACGCCGCGGCCTCTTCAGATCATCAGTTTAAGCCGCCGAATTCCCGCTACCCTATCGCGATCGGTGGCATTGGTGCGGCCCTTGTCGTGACGGCGGCAACTTGGGCCTGTATGGTACTCCTCCCCGACCGGGCATGGCACGCGCGAATATCCGATTCCGCAATTCTCGGCGCTGGCGTGGCGGTTTGTCTCACCTATGCAATCGGCGTAACGAAGGGCGCGGGCACAAGCCACCCATATCCGCGCTGGAGCCATGTGGCCTTCGCCGTCGGCATTGGGATGCTTCTGCTGGCGTTAGAGTCGCCGCTCGCCGAACTGGCACGCAGTCTGTTTCTGCTGCAACAGGTGGAGGATGGGCTTCTTGCAATCGTCTCACCGATCATCGTCGCACTGGCTGCGCCGTTACCCGTGCTCATTGGCGGTCTGCGCGGGCTCGTCGGAAGCAGTGTGATTGCACGCAGTGATGATGACAAAGAAGGCGGATTCGACTTCCCGGGTGGGACCGTGCTGGCAACAGTGCTCTTTATCGGGATTTCCGTGGTGTGGCTCTACCCGCCGTTTCAAGATTCTGCCGTTAACAGCGCGGGCATCCAAGGTGTGCTCGAAGCGTCCATGCTTGCCGCGGGCCTTCTGTTCTGGTCGCGTATCTTAGATTTTCGGCTGTTGAAGGCGGGGGCGGGCTACGGTACGCGGCTGATGATGCTCTGGGTCGCCTCGCTCGCCCACGTCGGGATTGGCGCCTATCTGACGATGAAGAGTGAGATTCTATATCCGGCTTACGGGGCATCCGAGCGGCTTTTCGGAATCGCCGCACTTACCGATGAGACAGTCGGCGGCTTCATTTTCTGGGTGCCAAGCGCAATTCTGTGTCTCGCTGCGGCGATTTTGGTCATACACCTATGGGGGAAACACGAGGAGCGGGTTTGGGCCGAGCATTCGGCGTGGTCGCCCTCGAATTCGGCCATACTCGCGTTTCCCACAACAGGCGCGGAACTCGTCGCCCGAGCGCGACCGAAAAACCGATCACTGGCGATGGTGGTGGTCGCCTTTTCTGTTGCGGTTTTCGGGCTGACAATCTTTTCAGGCGTACTCAACCATCTGAATACGAGCCGCGGCGGCATGCACATGCGTCGATCGCGGACTTCTAGGTTTCCTTAAAATACGCACTTGTTATTGCGAGGTGCACCGGGCCTCGGATTTGCTCCACTTTGTGCTATATCAGTTCATAGCCTCCGCATTTTGAGATTACGAATAGCCGCAGGTTTGACGCCAACGTTTGTCCCGCCAAGGCGCCTTTGGAGGATGATTCGAACCTCCGATTTACGGAAACCAAAAATCAACGCTTACAAATTCGTGGGCCGCTACCGGGTGTGTATCTGTTGCTTTAGCTCCGCGACCTCGCGCATTTTGGGCGAGCAGGAAGGGTTGCCGATGCCGCCCTGAACGGCGCACAAGGGCTACGACGTGACGATCAACCAAAACAAAGAAGGCATCGTGCCCTACAGCAGCGCCTGACCGCGCAGAATACGGTTTTGACCAGTGAGCAGGCAGCGCTGTCCGTGAAGAGGGCGATAGGCAAGCGACTTTTCGTCCAGAAGGAAGCACCAAAGTGGATTTGCTGATTGCGTGCGCGAAAATCCGTCGCCCCGATACTTCGTGAGAGGGAAAGCCATGGTTCATGGTGAGGTTTTTACGCTCCCGAATCGACTATCACCCGAAAAAGTGGGCAACCGGTCGGTTTAGAGAAGGGATGCAGTGGACGCTCGAAGCCACGGTATTCCTTCAGATGTAGCGCCGTCACGCTGTGGCGCACGTACCTGATGCCCTTTCAGCCTAAGTGAACGTTCGATTCTTCTCTCCTGCCGCATTCACAGGATTAACGCTGGACCTGATCTGCGAACGTCGTCAGAGTGGATAACGAGGATCGTTCGCATCGGTGTCGGGTACGCATTCGTTCGATCCATGTGTCCGAGGCCAAGCCATTTCGAACAAGCCGATGACGAGACCGACGGAGTCCAGCACATCGATCGAAGGCCGGCCGGCTCTCACCGGTGCGCCACGGCCGGAGGCCGATCGCGAGGAAGGTCTGCGCATCGGGCTGGCTTATCTCTCCGCGCTCGCCTTCATCGTCGGCATCGTCACCGGCTTCGGCGCCGTCGTTTTCCGTGACCTGATCGGTCTCATCCACAACGTCATGTTCCTCGGCCACCTCGCCTTCCGCTATGACGCCAACATCTTTACGCCGCCAAGCCCTTGGGGTGCCTTCGTCATCCTCGTTCCGGTGATCGGCGCCATCATCGTCACGTTTCTCGTGTCGACCTTCGCGCCCGAGGCGCGCGGGCATGGCGTGCCGGAGGTGATGGATTCGATCTACTATCACAGCGGCATCATCCGCCCGATCGTCGCCGTGGTGAAGTCGCTGGCATCGGCGGTCGCCATCGGCACCGGTGCTGCGGTCGGCCGCGAAGGGCCCATTATCCAGATCGGCTCGGCGCTCGGCTCGACACTCGGCCAGATCGTACCAATGCGCACTGGCGAACGCATCATCCTCGTCGCCGCCGGCGCCGGCGCAGGCATCGCCGCGACCTTTAATACCCCGATCGGCGGGGTGATGTTCGCCATCGAACTCATGATGCCCGAGGTCAGCGTCCGCACCTTCCTACCGGTCGCCATCGCCACCGGCACCGCCACGTTCATCGGCCGCTATTTCTTCGGCACACAGCCGGCTTTCCAGGTGCCGGAACTCGCGCCGATCGGCATAGATGCGCTCTCGGCTCTGACGCTCTGTCTCTATGCCGTACTCGGCGTGATCGTCGGCGGCGCCGCCGCCGCCTTCGTGCGCGGACTGCATGTGGTCGAAGATCTGTTCGACAGGATTCCAGGCCGTTACCTCCGCCACGTCTTCGGCATGCTGCTGGTGGGCGTTCTGATCTATGCGCTGCAGCAGAGCTTCGGCCACTACTACGTCGAGGGCGTCGGCTATGCCACGGTGCAGGCGATCCTGCTCAGACAATTGTCGGGGGCAGGTCTGCTCGTGCTCTTGTTTGCCTGCAAGCTGCTGGCAACTTCGCTCAGTCTCGGTTCGGGCTCGTCCGGCGGCATCTTCTCGCCGTCGCTGTTCATGGGCGCAACCATCGGCGGAGCCTTTGCGGCGCTCTTGTCGACAATGCATCTGCCGATGCCGATCGACATTCCGTCCTTCGCCATGGTCGGTATGGGCGCCATGGTCGGCGGCGGCACCGGCGCGGTCATGACCGCGGTGACGATGATCTTCGAGATGACGCGCGATTACGGCATCGTGCTGCCGATGATCATCGCGGTGGCCTTCAGCGTCGGCGTGCGGCGCGTGCTGTCGATCGAGAACATTTATACGCTCAAGCTCTTCCGGCGTGGCCACGTCATCCCGAAGGCGTTGCACGCGAACATGTTCCTGGTGCGCCGCGCCAGGGAGGTGATGGACAAGGACTTGGTTCTGGCGGAGGCCAATCTCAACTTCAACGTCTTTCTGGCGCAGCCGGGGCATGGCGGGCGCATCCGCCACGTCGCCATCTTCGACGGCAACCGCCTCGTTGGCGTATTGCGTGTCAACACCGCATTGCGCCACGCGCTCGCCGA
>JASHVN010000007.1 GCA_030044555.1 Xanthobacteraceae bacterium
GAGAAGATTCCGACGCCGGTCTGGCATGAACACGACGGCGGCCCGTATATCGGCACCGGCTGCATGGTGGTGATGAAAGATCCGGATTCGGGCTGGCTCAATTACGGCTGCTACCGGATCCAAAGCCACGCTCCGGATCTGGCCTCGGTGATGATCTCACCGGGCAAGCACGGCCGCATCATCATGAGCAAATACCACGACCGCGGGCAGCCCTGTCCGGTCGCCGTCATTGCCGGTATGCATCCGGCGCTCTTGATGCTGGCGGGGCTGGAAGTCCCCTACGGCAAGAACGAGATGGAGGCCGCCGGCGGAATTCTCGGCGAGCCGGTCGAAGTGTTCAACATGCCGCGCACCGGACTGCCGGTGCCGGCCAATTCCGAGATTGCCTTCGAAGGCTTCATTCACCCGAATGACAAGGTGCAAGAGGGACCGCTCGGCGAGTGGACCGGGTACTACGCCTCCGGCAGCGCGCTCGAGCCGGCGATCCGCATCGCCACCTTCATGCATCGCAACGATCCAATACTCGTCGGCGCCATTCCGGCGGTGCCGCCCAACGACAATACGTTCTATCTCGGCACCTACCGCTGCGGCGCGGTCTGGAATCAGCTGGAAGCTGCCGGCATTCCCGAAGTCAAAGGCGTGTGGGCGCACGAAGCCGGAGGCAGCCGCTTCATGCTCACCATTTCGATCAAGCAGCTTTACGGCGGACACGCCAAGCAGGCCGGCATGGTGGCCTCGCATTGTCACGCCGGCGCCTACTGCAACCGCTGGACCATCGTGGTCGACGAGGACATCGACCCGACCAACATCAACGACGTGATCTGGGCGATGTGCACGCGCTGCGACCCGCGCATCCAGGTCGATGTCATTCACGGCGGCTGGAGCTCGGCGCTCGATCCGATGTGCTATGACACCGAGAAGGACCGGCGCAACTCGCGCGTCGTGATCGACGCCTGCATCCCGTTCAACCGGCAGAAAACATTCCCGGTCATCGCGCGATCAAGCAAGGCGCTTGATGCGCGCATGCGGGCGAAATGGGCGCATGAGCTGCCGGAAGATTTTTAGGGCGAATCGCGCCGAAGCGGTATCGGATCGGGAGTCGGAGAACGCCGTCGATCGCAACGGTAGACTGCGGGTTCCAAGAAAATCAGCTACCATTGCGATCGACGGCGCGCCGCATCTAGCCTTTTTTGTCTGTGCTCGATGCAAATGGAGAGTCTAAGAGTCAATTTCCGGCTGCGTCAGCCTTTGCCGGCTCGCTGACGTTTTAGTGCTGCTGGCCGCGTGCGACCGCGACAAGGTAATCCAGGACGTCATTGTTCATCTGGATCGTTGCCGTTCTCACATCATCGAAACTTTTCTTTGCCGCAACAGCGTCGACCAAAGGCTGCCACAGCCGATCCGGCATGTTGATCGCAGCGAGTTTCTTGCGCATGCCGTCGACCAGCGTGGTCCGGGCCTCGTCGGGATCCAGATCGTAGATGAGCGGTATGAGAAACATCTTCGACGAGACGTCGTACAGCGTCGCATGATAATCTCCGTATTTCTGGAAGATCTGAGATTCGATGTGCGCGCTGTCGCCTCTGTTCATATAGTCGAGCAAGGCGAGGAGACCGTCGGTGCTCTTGGACGGCCGCGGCGGAAAGTCGTTGACATCGATGTCGATTTCCTTCGCGCGCGACTTCGCGTCGTTGAAAAACGCCGCATAGTCCGCCGTGTTGCGAAAGTACGCCATTGCGGCAAGGCCAAGCTTGGCGCCGACAAACCAGACCGCGACTTTCGCTACATCATTCGCGCTTGGCGTGTTTTGGGCGAACGCCAGCCGGCAATAGATCACGGGAGTAAGCGCGAAAGCCGAAAGAACGGTGCGTCTGAGCACTAATCCGGGCTTTGATCGCGCCGTCGCGTTCGCAGTCGGATCGTTGGCCATAGCCGGGGCGGGGGGAATTTGAAATATGGGAGAGAGCCTCGAAGAGGCTGTGCGAAACATCGTCGTTCTCCTTTGGCTGCAACGGTTCATCCGGCATGTCGGCGGGCAACGAGATGAAATTCGCAGATGCTGCGGCATCGCATTCCCCGCAACGCTGCATTATTTCGACATCGCCAAATGCGCGTGCAACGATTGCGCAAATTAAATGTTTGCAATCGGAGAGAGCTTATTTGATTACATTCAGGCAAGGTTGCGGGCGGCGTCGCCGGCAATGTTGGACTTCGCAGCGACCGGTGTCTCTTTGATTCCGAAGTTTGCATGTGCTGGCGGCGGCTCTGATGCGAACTTCGGAATCAAAGCGACACCAGGCGGTACTCGATGGACGTGATTGGCATGTGCCATGAACCGGCGGCGCGGCCGGCCATGCGCGCTATCACGGCGGTTGGCTCAGTCGCTTTCGCGACTCATCGTTTTCAATAAAATTGCTGTAAACGGCTGCCGGCGATCATGAGGTTTTGCGCAATAGTCCGTTCGGTCGTTTCCTATTAAGTTTGCGAACGCGGACCGCATCTCCTGCGCAGCGGACTTAAAGAGCGTCCGCGTTAATTGCGACACCTCAGGAGACAGACTCATGACAAACAAGTGGAAACTCGCTGCCGCGGCCGCGCTCATGGCCGCAGGCATTGCCTCGCCGGCCCTGGCTCACACCTATCATGCCGCTCGCCCGGCGTTTCATCGCTCCGCTGATCCGCGCAGCGGCTTGCGCGCCTTCGACATGGTTCCGGGCGGATACGGCAACTCCTACAGCCCGGCAGCGACCGGGGGCGGCAGCCTTGGTTACAACGAGAACCTTCGCACCGATCAGTGGTAACAACCGATCAATGGTAACAAAAAATGGGGCGGCTCTCTGAGCCGCCCTATTTTCGTCACACCAGCGCGGCGGCGCGTCAGGCGCTGGCAACTAAACAGCTCCCCTCGGGACCAGGCCGAGTTCTCCCTGGCAATTTACTCAAAGCTTTCGATTAGTCGGCCAAGCTATCGGCGGCGGGGGTCCACAGCATCACGACAGCACCGCGCTGGCCGGCGTTTATCCGAAAAATATGAGTGGTGCCGTCGCGCATGGCGGCCCGCCTACGACAGGCCCAGAACCGATCGCTCCCGCGAAGAAGCCGTCCCCGCCTTGGGGCGGCCCGGATTCGGAACTCCGGGGCACACCCGCCTGTTAAATCACCGTCGGGTCCTTTGTCTCGTTACGGACTTAAAGGGTGATTGCATCAATGCGTGAAAGTGGTCGCATGCGGCTGTCTGCGGGCATCAACGCTGCAGGCAATAAAGGCGGAGGCGGATGAAGCCTTTCATTGGCCTCGCCGGAATCCTGCTTGCCTCAATGGTGTCCGAGTTCAACGATCAGGTGACGTCCATCGCCTTGGTCGATATACGCGGCGCCCTCGGCATCAGTTACGATCCGGGAACGTGGATCCAAAGCCTGTACGTTTCGGCGGAAATCGTCGGCATGGCGTTTTCGCCGTGGCTGTTGGCGACGTTCACGTTGCGCCGCTGGACGCTGTTCTCCATTGCGCTGTGCGGCGTGGCAAGCACCCTTGTTCCGTTCAGCCCAAACATCGAATCCATTTTCGCACTGCGTTTGCTGCAGGGTTTTGCCGGCGGGCTCATCCTCCCGCTTTTGATGGTCACGGCGCTGGGCGCCCTCAAGAATCCGAAAGTTCGCATCTACGGCCTGGCGTTTTACGCATTGACGGCGAGCTTCACCTCGGGCCTCGCCGCGAGCCTCTCTGCTCTATGGACTGACCTGGTCGGTTGGCCTTTCGTATTTTTTCAGGCGCTTCCCTTGTGCACGGTGGCGGCGGCTTTGGTCTGGTACGGCGATCCGCACGGCCAACCGCACTACGAGCGCTTTCACTGTGCCGATTGGCGGGGCGCGCTGCTCGCCGTCATGGGATTAGGCGCGTTGAGCACCATGCTGTATCAGGGCGATCGCCTCGACTGGTTCAACTCGCCGCTGATCTGCGTGCTCGCGCTGGTCAGCGCCATCGCCATTCCGCTGTTTGTTGTAAACGAATGGTTTCATCCACTCCCGCTGATGAAGCCGCAGCTGCTCGGCCACCGTAATATCGCCTACGGCGCCGTCGCGCTGGTCGTCTTTCTCATCATTGCTCAAGCAGGTTCAACGGTGCCGCTGCAGTTCCTGCAGCAAGTCCAGGGTTATCGGCCGGCGCAGTCGAGTCCGATCACGCTGGAGATTGCCTTGCCGCAGCTCCTGCTTCTGCCGGCCACGGCGTTTCTCCTGGATTTTCGCACTGTCGACGCGCGCGTGCTCAGTTTCATCGGGCTCGCGCTGATACTGACGTCGTGCGTCGGCATGTCCTTTGTCGACTACACCTGGAATCGCGATCAGTTTTACCTGTGGCAGGGCTTTCAAACCGTCGGGCAACCACTGGTGATCATGTCGTTGCTGATGATGGCGACAAATGTCGTGAAGGGGCCTTACGCACAGGAAGCGCCTTTTCTGTCTTCGCTCATCAACACCCCGCGTGCTCTGGCGGAGGCTGTCGGCGTTTGGCTGTTCGCGCTGATCGGCCGCTGGCGCGGCGGCCTCCACTCCGATCGCATTATCGATCAAATTGGCCAAAACCGCTTCCGCCTCCCGCAAAACGGCGGCGTGATGTCCGCTGTCCAGCCCTTCGCCGGCGTCTCGCCCCGTGCACCGCACGGCCTGCAGGCCTTGAGTGACGCGGTACGGCAGCAGGTGGAGGTCATGTCGGCCGCCGATACTTTCCTGATTTTGGCGGCGCTGACCGTTTGTCTGATGATCATCGTCGTGGTGCTGCCGGTCCGCTCGCTGCCGCCGCGCATTGAATTTGCGGAGCAATAGGGTTCGTCATGCCGGCGAGCGAGGCAAAGCGCGACGCGTTCGACTGGGACCGGTTGCCCACCTTCGCTGTCTCGCCGGATCGCCGCGACGACCGCGCCGACAATTCCGAAACCAAGGACGAGAAGCCGCCGGCGGACGAGCCGCCACAAAAGTCCAACGGCAAGCAACAGGCAAAGGGCGACGAGACGTCCTCGAAGCCCGCGCCCAAATGGCCTTTGGTGCTGGCCGGCTTTGTCATCCTCGTCTTCGCCGGAACCGTGCTGTGGATCATCTTCCGGCCGCGGCCGGATGTCTGGACCGATGACGCCTACGTCATGGTGCACTACGCCAGCATAGCGCCGCGCATTTCCGGTCAGGTTTCGACCGTGCCGGTGGACGACAATCAGCTCATCAAGGCCGGACAAGTGCTGGTGACCCTCGACCCGCGGGACTACCAACAGGCGCTCGCCTCGGCCGAGGCGGCGCTCGCGCGCGATACGGCCCAGCTCGCCGACACGTCCGCGACTCTTGCCCGGCAGCCGTCGCTGATCAGTCAGCAGGAGGCGAACGTCGCCTCCGCTCAGGCGCGGCTCGCGTTCACCACGCCGGATGCCCGCCGCTACAACTTCCTCGCCGCGACCAATGCAGGAACCATTCAACAACGCGAACAGGCCGACAGCAACTTGCAGGAGTCGAAAGCGCAACTGGACAATGCGCAAGCATCGCTCGAAGCCGCCCGCCGGCAGCTCGACGTAATCAAGGCGCAAAAGCTCGCGGCGGCGGCTGTCGTCCAATCCGACGAGGCGCAGGTTGAACAAGCCAGGCTCAACCTGTCCTACACCCAGATCCTTGCTCCGGTGGACGGCATGGTCACCGAACGCTCCGTTGAAGTCGGCAACACGGTCGCGCCCGGCGCGACGCTGATGACGGTAGTGCCGCTCCGACGCGTGTACATCACCGCGAACTATCTCGAGACGGACCTTGCCCACGTCCGCCCCGGACAGCATGTCACGGTCCACGTCGATGCTTACAACGTCGATCTCAATGGGACAGTGGAAGGCATCGCCGCGGCCTCAGGCGCATCATTCGCGCCGATCGAGCCCAACAACGCCACCGGCAATTTCACCAAGATCGTGCAGCGCCTGCCGGTCAAAATCGACGTGGATCCGAACCAGCCGCTGGCCAATCTGCTGCGCGTTGGATTGTCGGTCGAGACCACGATCCATACGGCGCTGGAGGATGTGGTCAACGAACAGCGCCGCTCCGCCCACGGCGTGACGGGAAATTGATATGGCGGCCTGAAGCAAACGCCGGTGACGCCGGAATTTTGGCTCCTAAAAGCCGACACGGGTGTGGCGTTATCTCTAAACAGCCTTGGTGCGCGCCTGCGCAATCGCTTCGGAGACGCGGCGCGGCGTCAGCGGCGTCTCGTTGAAACTGGCGCGAATGTCGGCGAAGGCATCGGCCACCGCGTTGGCGATCGCGGCCGGCGGCGCGATGGCGCCGCCCTCGCCGAGACCCTTCACGCCGTATTCCGTGGTCAGCGCCGGCGTCACCAGGTGCTCGATGCGGATGACGGGAATTTCCGTGGCGCACGGCACCAGATAATCGGAGAGCGTGGCGACCAGCGGCTGACCTTGCTGGTTGTAGGGAATCTCTTCGTAAAGCGCGGTGCCTATACCCTGGGCGATGCCGCCGACCACCTGCCCATCGACGATCATCGGGTTGATCATCGTGCCGCAATCCTCGGACACCACGTAATCAAGAAGCTCGATCGCTCCGCTGTCGGGATCGACGGCGACGAGCACCGCGTGCGTGCCGTAGGCGAAGACGCCGCCGGAATCCGCGGGCTCGTAGGTTGCGGTGCTTTCCAGGAGCGGCTCCATTCCGGCCGGCAAGTGATCGGGCCGCGCGTTCGCGGCGAAAGCAATTTCGGCAATGCTGACGCTGCCCGAGGGCCCGTGAACCCTGCCTTCCTCGATCCGCGTTGCGGCGATTTCGGCCTGCAGCAGATGCGCGCCGATGCGTTTGATCTTTTCCGCCAGCGCCCGGGTCGCCCGGCCCACGGCGCCGCCCGCGAACACGATCGAACGCGAAGCGAAAGTGCCGAACCCGTACGGTCCGACCGCGGTGTCGCCGTAGCGGACGGAAATCTGTCCGGGGTCGATGCCGAGTTCGTGCGCGGCGATCTGAGCGAGCGAGGTTTCGTGACCCTGGCCGTGGTTCTGTACGCCCACATAGATGAGCACATTGCCGTCCGGCAGCATGCGCACATTGGCGGATTCATAGCCGGGGATGACGCGGAATTTGCGCTTGGCGAATTCCACGATGCCGTGGCCGCTCTGCTCGGTGTAGAAGGCAAAGCCGACGCCGATCCTGCGGCCATCGGGTTCGCCCTGCGCCTGACGCCTGCGGATGCCGGCGAGATCGATCTTGTTGCGGGCGATCTCGAGCGAGGCGACGTAGTCGCCGGTGTCGAGCTTCATGCCGGCGGCGGTCCGGTAAGGAAGCTCCGCGGCGGTCACGATATTCTGCTCGCGCAACTCGAACGGCTCGCGCTTGAGTTCGCGCGCCATCTCATCGACCAGCCGCTCCAGCGCGAACGTCGCGCCCGGCCGCGCCACGCCGCGGTACGGACCCATCGGCGCTTTGTTGGTGGCGACCGTGTGGGCGTTGAGTTTCAGATGGCGCATGCGATACGGCCCGGTCAGGTTGCGCGACGCCATGCTCGCTTCCTGAAAGGCGCCGGTCGGCCACAACGCATAGGCACCGGCATCGATATAAATGTCGCCTTCGATGCCGAGCAGCGTGCCGTCCTGCTCGGCGCAAAGGGTGAGATCGTAGGTGTGATCGCGCGCGTGCGGTGAAGCCAGCAGATGCTCGCGCCGGTCCTCGATCCAGCGTACCGGATGCTTCACCTTCATGGCGATGGCGGCGACCGCCACGTCCTCCGGCATGATCCGGTTCTTGCCGCCGAAGCCGCCGCCGATATCGGGGGCGATGACCCGCACCTTGTGCTCGGGGATCCCGAGCGTCCGCGCGATCGCCATGCGCTTCACCTGGCCGCCCTGGGTCGACAGATAGACGACCAGCTCGTCGAGCCGATGGTCCCAATAGGCGAGCGCGCCGCGGCCTTCCATCGAGACTGTGGCTTGCCGGTTCAAGCGCAGGCGGCGGTGCAGTCGCACCGGCGCCGTGGCGAGGATCGCCGGATCGCCTTCGAGGAGGCTGGTGCTGATATAGGCGTTGCTCGGCCACTCATCGAAAACGCGCGGACTGTCGGCGCGCATGGCGGCGACCACGTCGACCACGGCGGGCAATTCCTCAAGCTCCACATCGACCTTCTCGGCCAAATCTTCGGCTTGCGCGCGCGTCGGCATCACGCAAGCCGCGATCGTCTGTCCGACATAGCGCACCTGCCCATCGGCGAGCGGCGGATAGGGGCTATGGCGATGGGTGGAGAGTTCCGGTCCGGCCTCCAGCACGTTGATCGGGCCGATGTCGGCGAGCGTGAACACCCGCGCGGCATTGTCGGCAGGCTTGACCACACGCCGCAGGCGCGCATGCGCCATCGGACTGCGCACGAAGGCTATGTCGTGCACGCCGGGCACTTGGACATCGGCGATGAATAGGCCATGTCCGTGCAGATAGCGGGCGTCTTCCTTGCGCAGCAGGCTCGCGCCGATCCAGCCCGCGCCGGATTTAGCTTCGTTCACCGGGCGAGGTCCCGCACGCGCTCAGCCCTGCGGCGGCACATAGTCGGCGCCGGTCGGCACGAATTCATTGGTGTAGAGCTGGCTCGTCGTCAGCGGCGTCGTGACGCCGACATATTGCTTGAGAATCTGGATGGTGCCGGCCCAATCGGCTTCGGAGCCCCAGCCGAGCGGCTTGCCCTTGGTGTCGGGCGTGAGCCAGGTTTCCCACGACAGCTCGAATTCGCGCCTGGTCACGCCCGCATCGGCCGTCGGCTGGTACTTCTTCACCGCGGCGATGGCGTCATCCATATGCTGCCGTCCGTAGAGAAAACCTTTGATCGACGGCGGCACGAACGCGCGAACCAGGTCGGGATCGCTCTTGAGCAGGTTCTGGTGCACGATGATGCCGTTACTGACGATGGTGACGCCGGAATCGGCAAACCAGAACATGCGCAGCTTCTTTTTGGCGCGCACTTCGATGCTCGGCGCATAGCTGAACACGTAACCGCCGATGGCGTCGACCTTGCCGTTGACCAAAGCCGGCCCGACTCCGGCTGGATCGATATTGACGATATTGATCTTGGCCGGATCGATGCCGGCGCCCTTCACGTAGGCCGGCCATTGCTGGAATTGCGCGCTGCCCGCGGTCATCGCCACCGATTTGCCTTCGAGATCCTTCGGCGTCTTGATCGGCGATTCATCGAGCACCATGATGGCGGCCGGGTCGCGCCGGTAAATCGTCGCCACGGTCTTGATCGCCATGCCTTTGGCGACGCCGTTGGCGACGACGAAGCCGTCGGAGAAACCGATCGGCGTGGCCTTGCTGGCAACGAGCTGCGCGGTGGTGCCGGAGCCTTTGCCGGCGAGGATCGTCACGTCGAGGCCGGCGTCGCGATAAAATCCCTGCTCGTGCGCGACCAGAAAGCCGACGCTGGCGCCCTGATAGAGCCAGTCGAGCGTGAGCGTCACCGGCTTGAGCGCGGCCGCAGCCCGCGCGACGAACGGTGCCGTTGGGATCGCGAACGCGCCGGCTGCCAATGCGGTTTGTCGGAGCACGCGGCGCCGCGATACCGGCTCGGTCTGAAAATTCCGAGAGCGCATGGTTATTCCTCCAGGGGACCCGACGGCACGACAGAGAAGTCCCCTCGCGCCTTGATAGCCGCTCACCGAGCCGCTGAAAAGCGAGGGGGATTCCAGCGGTGGACGGCTGTGCGTCACGCCGGAAGGAAGAAACTGATCCGCCCGCTTACGCGGTCTGCGGCGGGACGTATTCGGCGCCCATGGGTACGAACGCGTTAGTGAAGAGAGCGTCGAGCGCCGGCGGCGTGTTCACGCCGCCATATTGCTTGAGCACCTGGACGGTCGAGGCCCAATCAGCCTCAGCTTCCCAGCCGAGCGGCTTGCCCGCCGTGTGGGGCGTCACCCAGGTTTTCCATGACAGTTCCAGTTCGCGCCGCACGATCTTGGGATCGGCGGTCGGCAAATATTTGACGACGGATGCGACCGCCTCGTCGGGATGCTGCCGCCCGTAGAGGAAGCCCTTGATGCTCGGCGCGACGAACGCGCGAACCAGCTCCGGGTCGCTCTTGAGCAAATCGTCGTGCACGATGATGCCGTTCGACACCACGGTGACACCATAGTCGGCAAACCAGAAAATGCGCACCTGTTTCTTGGCGCGGATTTCGATTGCCGGAACGTAGCCTTGCGCGTAACCGCCGATGCCGTCGACCTTGTTATTGACCAGCGCCGGGCCGACCCCGGCAGGGTCGATGTTGACCATCTGCACCTTGGACGCGTCGATGCCGGCGCCTTTGGCGAAGGCCGGCCATTGCTGAAACTGGCCGCTGCCCGCCGTCATGGCGATGGTCTTGCCTTCGAGCTGTTTCGGCGAGGTGATGCCGGAATCCGCGAGCACGATGAGGGCCGCCGGGTTCTTGCGAAAGACGCTGCCGATGGTCTTGATCGCCATGCCCCGGGCGATGCCGTTGGCGACCGCGTAGCCGTCGGAAAAGCCGAACTGGCTTGCCTTGCTGGCAACCAGTTGGGCGGTGGTGCCGGAGCCCTTGCCGGAATTGACGGTGACGTCGAGGCCCGCGTCGCGATAGAAACCCTTGTC
>JASHVN010000264.1 GCA_030044555.1 Xanthobacteraceae bacterium
ACCACACCGCTCGAGTCCGTCAGCTCGAATGCCAGCCTCAATTTGCAGGAAATCAAAGCCGGCATAAACTTCCGTTTTGGCGGCGGGCAGTAGCGACAGACGAATGGCGAGTTGCGAGGAGCACGACAAGGGATCCGCGATCTGGCAAATCCCGGTTCGCTCTCTCACAACTCGGCGCTGCCCAGAGCTTGATGCAATTCGATTGAATCGGATCAATCTCTGGATTTTTTCTTTGAGCATGATCCCTCGGGTCGAGCCCGCGGGCATGCTTATCCGAAAACCGGCATCCACTTTTCGGGATCATGCTCTAATCTAATTGATCTTGATCTTCGCCGCTGCGATCACCGGCTTCCAGCGCGCGATGTCGGCGTCGATACGAGCGCGGAACGCGGCGGGCGAATCGGGGATCGGCTCCATCAATTGCGCGGAAAGCTTTGCACGGATCGCCGGCGAGGTGATGGCCGCGGCGACAAGGCGGTTGATGCGCTCGACCACGGCATCGGGAAGGCCAGCCGGCCCGATCAATCCATTCCAGGCATCGGCCTGCACGTCGATGCCGGCCTCCGCCAATGTCGGTATTCCGGGCAGCAATGCGGATCGCTTGGCGGTGGTAATGGCGAGAAGCTTGATCTTGCCGCTGCCGAGCTGCGGGGTGATCGAGATCGCCGGCAGGCAGACCATCTGCACGTCATTACGGATCAGCGCCTCAACGGCTTGCGGCGAGGACGGGTAGGGGACATGGATCATCCGCGTGCCGCTCTTGAGCGCAATCGCCTCCATGGCGAGCTGTGACAGCGATCCGGTGCCGATCGAGCCGTAATTGTATTTGCCGGGATTTTTTTTGATCAGGTCGACGAGCTGCGGGACGCTGTTGACGCCGAGGCTGGCGTTGACCGCAAGCGCGCTCGGCTGCGTCACCAGCATCGTGATCAGCGAAAGGTCTTTGCGCGGATCGTAGGGGAGATGCGAGAACAACAGCGTGTTGATGGCAAGCGGGCCGCCGATGCTGATGCCGATGGTGGCGCCGTCGGGCGCGGCCTTGGCCACCGCATCGGTGCCGGTATTGCCGCTGGCGCCGGGTTTGTTTTCGACGATGAAAGCTTGCCCGGTCTCAGCGTGCAGCCGATCGGCAATCAACCGCGCCACGACGTCAGGCGTCGATCCGGCGCCGAACGGCACAATGAAGCGAACGCTCTTGGTCGGCCAGCCTTGCGCGGATCCTTGCGTCAAGCCTTGCGCCAAGGCAGCGTTGCTTAAGCCGCAGAGCGTGCCAGACAGGATCGCCAATGCCGCCGCGACGCATCGTTTCATAAGGCTCCTCCGGCGCTTCCCCCAATATGGCCGCGAGACGTATCATGAAGGGCGGAGATAGCGAAGCGGAGCTGCATACGTGCGCGCCACGACCAAATTGAGGACCTTTCTCGCTTCCGGGCGTATCGCGGTGGCGCCGGGCGCTTTTGACGGACTTTCGGCGCGGCTGGTCGCGCAGGCGGGGTTCCCGGCGGTCTATGCGAGCGGCGGCGCCATCGCCCGCTCGGCCGGTGTACCCGATCTCGGTCTTATTTCGATGAGCGCGATCGTCGAGCGGCTGGCCTCCATGGTGGACGTGGTGGAGGTGCCGATCATCGCCGACGCCGACACCGGCTACGGCAACGCGCTCAATGCCCAGGCCGCAGCGCGCGCCTTCGAGCGCTCCGGCGTCGCCGCCTTTCATCTCGAAGATCAGACGTTCCCCAAGAAATGCGGGCATTACGACGACAAGAGCGTCGTGCCCGCGCACGAGATGGTGCAGAAACTCAAGGCCGTGCGCGACGCGTTGCACGATCCCGATTTCGTCGTCATCGCCCGCACCGATGCGCTGGCGGTCGAAGGATTTGACGCGGCGATCGACCGCGCCTCCGCTTACATCGAGGCCGGCGCCGACATGATCTTCGTCGAGGCGCCGACGTCGGAATTGCAGATCGCCGACATCGCCAAGCGGCTGCCGGGCCTGAAATTGATCAACATGTTCGCCGGCGGCAAGACGCCGCTTATTCCGGTGCCGCGGCTCGAAGCACTGGGCTACAATGTCGTCATCATTCCGAGCGACACTCAGCGCGCAGCCATCAAGGCCATGCAACGCGTGCTCGCCGCCATCGCCCATGAGGGCAGCACGGCGTCGATGGCCGGCGACATGGTCTCGTTCAAGGAACGCGAGGCGATCGTCGATACTTCGGCCTATGTCGAACGCGATAAGCGCTACGCCAGCTGAGAAATACTCGTCATTGACAAGGCAGGCCCGCTCGTCATGATCGCGGCCCGGATCGTTCAAATCCGCCCGCGACCAGAAAACTCAACCTGAGCGTCTTTGGCCCAAATATCTTCGGTTTCCAATATCTTCGGTTTCCATGGGACTCGTCGTCGAAATTCTCGGGCTCGTTATTTTCCTCGGCGCGCATGTGTTCACAACCATGCGCGAGCGGCGCGCCAAGCTCGTCGCGAAAATCGGCGAGGGGCCCTACAAGGGGCTGTTTTCGCTCGTGTCGATCATCGGCATTGTGCTCATCGGCTACGGTTTCGCCGCGTATCGCAATACCGGTCTTATTCCGATCTGGTATCCGCCGGCATGGACGCGGCACATCGTGGTGGCGCTGATGTGGCCGGCGAGCATCCTGGTGACGGCTGCCTATATCCCCGGCAACATCAAGCGAACAGTAAAGAACCCGATGCTGATCGGCGTTAAGACCTGGGCCGCGGCGCATCTTTGCGCCAACGGCGATCTCGGTGGAATCATTCTGTTCGGCTCGGTGCTGCTGTGGGCGGGCTACGACCGCATGACGCTCAAGCGCCGCAGCGATCCCGGCGCGCCGCCGATTCCGATCGGCGGCGTCAAGAATGACATCATCGCCATCGTGGTCGGCACCATTCTTTACCTGGCGCTCGGCTTTGTGTTTCATCCTATCGTGATCGGCCTGCCGGCCTTTGGCACACCGGCACTCGGGCACGCATAATGTCAGTGCAGAGCGATATCCGGCGTCTGACCGCGCCCGACATCCGCGCCCGCAAGGGCGGCGACCCGCTCGTGTGCCTGACCTCGTATCATGCGCACACCGCCCGCATCGTCGATGCATATTGCGACGTTATTCTCGTCGGCGACTCGCTCGGCATGGTCATGCATGGGCTTGAGACGACCGTTCCGGTCACGCTCGACATGATGATTCTGCAGGGGCTCGCGGTGATGCGCGGGTCGAAGCGCGCGCTGGTCGTCGTCGACATGCCGTTCGGCTCCTACGAGGGCTCAAAAGAGCAGGCCTTCGCGTCTGC
>JASHVN010000265.1 GCA_030044555.1 Xanthobacteraceae bacterium
GGACTCGGTTCGTTCTCAAGTCGTCCACATTTTGGGGTAAATCTGCAGGAATGTGTGGACGCGCAACGCGCGACTCTTGCGCCAGACTCACGGCATATTGTAGTCTTTGCCTTGTCAAGTACGACATCTCGTGCGGCGGACAGTCATCTAAAGCGTTGGGTCTTACGTTTGCGTGTTGGGCGGCTTCACGCTTCCTGGCGCAGGGGACGATTCTGTCCAGCGTACCCGCACCTTTGAGGAGGATAGCATGTCGTGGACGGACGAGCGGGTCGAGCTTCTGAAGAAGCTGTGGTCCGAGGGACTTTCGGCAAGCCAGATAGCGGCGGAGGTCGGCGGCATCACCCGAAACGCTGTGATAGGCAAGGTGCATCGGCTGGGGCTTTCCGGCCGCGCCAAAAGCGCGAGTGCCGGCGTGCCGCGCCCGCGCAAGACGCGATCGCCGGCGCACATGCTGCGCATCGGCCGCAGCGCGGTCCGCGGCAATACCGCGCTCGCGCATGTCTATGAGATCGAAACCGAGGCCGAGCCGGAACTGATCGACAATATCATCCCGATCGGTCAGCGGCGCACGATCCTTGAACTGACGGAGCAGACCTGCCGCTGGCCGATCGGCGATCCCGGCAGCGGCGATTTCTTTTTCTGCGGCGGCAATACGGTCGCGGGACTGCCCTATTGTGCCTATCATTCGCGCATGGCCTACCAGCCGGCCAATGATCGTCGCCGCGAACGGCGCGCGATGCGGTGATTTGATCGCGATGCCCGCTCGTTGCCGCGAAAGCGCGAGACGCTAGAGCATGATCCCGAAAAGTGGATACCGGTTTTCGGAAAAGCATGCCCCCTGGCTTGACCCGAGGGATCATGCTCCAACAATAAGCTAGAGCAGAATGGCGATTCAAAGAAAACCCATTCTGCTCTAACGTGCGGGGGCGCGGCTATCGCGGCGGCGAGTGGATCGAAGATCAGCTCGCTTTGCCGAATCTGTCGTCAAGCGAATAACCTGCACCGCGCACGGTGCGGATCGGATCGCTCGAGTGGCCGCGATTGAGCGCCTTGCGCAGCCGGCCGACATGGACGTCCACGGTGCGTTCGTCGATATAGACGTCGCTGCCCCACACGCCGTCGAGCAATTGTTCGCGGGAAAAAACCCGTCCCGGCCGTTCCATCAAAAATTCGAGCAAGCGAAACTCCGTCGGGCCAAGCTCCACCGGGCGGCTTGACCGCGACACACGTTTCTTTTCGCGATCGAGTTCGAGATCGCCGATGGTCAGCACCATGGCGACGCGCTCGGGGCTCGCCCGGCGCAACAAGGCGCGGATGCGCGCCAGCAGTTCGGGTACCGAGAACGGCTTGACGATGTAATCGTCGGCGCCGGTGGCGAAGCCGCGCACCCGTTCGCTTTCCTCGCCGCGGGCGGTGAGCATTATGATCGGCAACGACTGCGTCTGCGGACGCGCCCGCAGCCGCCGGCACAGTTCGATGCCCGACAGGCCGGGCAGCATCCAGTCGAGCACCAGCAAATCGGGCGCCGTTTCGCGCAACCGCGTATCGGCCTCGTCGCCGCGAGCGACGGCGTCCACCTCGTAGCCCTCGGCTTCGAGGTTGTAACGCAGGAGCGTGGTGAGCGGCTCCTCGTCCTCCACGATCAGGATGTTCGCGCCCATCCCGGCTCCCTGTTCATTTCTGCATCAATGCGGACGGAAAATTCGTGGTGTCGCCCTTGGGACGCTGATCGGTAATCGGGCGGCCCTCGATCATGAAATAGACGGTTTCGGCGATGTTGGTCGCGTGATCGCCCATGCGTTCGATGTCCTTGGCGCAGAACATCAGATGCATGCAGAAGGTGATATTGCGCGGGTCTTCCATCATGTAGGTGAACAGCTCGCGAAACACCGAGGTGCAAAGCGCGTCGACTTCCTCGTCGCCCTTCCAGACATCGAGCGCCGCCTGCAGATCACGGCCGCCATACGCGTCGAGCACCTGCTTGAGCTGAGCCAGCACCAGGTCGGCCATATGCTCGACGCCGCGGATCAGCGTTTGCGGGTAAAGGTCGCTGCTGAGCGCGACCACGCGCTTGGCAATGTGCTTGGCATGATCGCCGATCCGCTCAAGATCGTTGCACACGCGCATGGCGCCGACGATCTCACGCAGATCCACCGCCATCGGCTGCCGCCGGGCGATGGTCAGTATGGATTTCTCCTCGATGTCGCGCTGCATCGCGTCGATCACCGGATCGGTGGCAATGACGCGCTCGGCAAGCTCCGTGTCGCGCTCCAGAAGCCCTTGAACGGCGTCGCTGATCTGCTTTTCGGTCAGCCCGCCCATCTCCGCGACCTTGCGGGAGATTTCGTCCAGGTCGCTGTCGAAGGCGCGCGCGGTGTGATCGGTCCTGGTACTAAATTCGGTCATGGTGCTCTACCTGGGTGCTTGGCCTGCAGGTCACCCGAAGCGTCCGGTGATGTAGTCTTGCGTGCGCTGATCGTGCGGCGTGGTAAATACTTTGCTGGTTGTATCGAATTCGATCAGTTCGCCGAGATACATGAAGGTCGTGTACTCCGACACGCGCGCCGCCTGCTGCATGTTGTGGGTCACGATGACGATCGTGTAGTCATCCTTCAGCTCGTCGATCAGTTCTTCGATCTTGGCGGTCGAGATCGGATCGAGCGCCGAGCAGGGCTCGTCGAACAGGATGACTTCGGGGCGCACGGCCACGGTGCGAGCGATGCACAGCCGCTGCTGCTGTCCGCCGGACAGGCTCTGGCCGTTGGCAGCGAGCTTATCCTTCACCTCGTCCCATAATGCCGCCCGCCGCAGCGAGGATTCGACGCGGCCGTGCAGCTCGGATTTCGGCAGCCGTTCGTACAGGCGGATACCGAAGGCAATATTCTCGAAAATGGACATCGGAAAAGGCGTCGGCCGCTGAAATACCATGCCGATGCGCGCCCGCAGCAGATTGATGTCTTGGTGCGGCGAGAGGATATTGCTGCCGTCGAAGGTCACCTCGCCGGTCGCGCGCTGGTTCGGATAAAGGTCATACATCCGGTTGAGCACGCGCAGGAGAGTAGACTTGCCGCAGCCCGACGGGCCGATAAACGCCGTCACCTTCTTCTCGTAAAGCGGAAGGCTGATCGATTTCAGCGCCCTTACGTCGCCATAATAGAAGTCGAGATTTTTGATTGTTACTTTCTCGGACAGATTGGCCCTATCGACGGGAGCATGGGCGGCGGCGGCCGGTACGGCAACGGAGGCTACGTTCATGGCTGCTTTCTCGTTTCGAGCACAAACTGTACAATTACGACCGGCATGCGATCCGGCCATTGACTTGCGGTAGCATAGAACGCACCACCGCCAGTACGAAGAAGACGAGAACGAACAGGACCGACACGACGGCGCTCAGCGCTGTGCGGTACATATCATTGGCCGTCCCCATGACGGTAACGCAGATATGGTTGCCCGGCGCGACAATCGAGGCCAAGGTCCAGGTGCCCAAGATCCAGGTGCCCAAAATCTTGGTACCCAAGATCCTGGGGCATTGCCGACGCGATGACCACGGCCATGGTCTCGCCGAGTGCACATCCGAGGCCGAGCCGACGCCATGGGCGGTTCCAAATGACCCACGGCCCCAAAAGACGAAGCCATGGCGGATGCTTAGGTTCGGCACGTCACTGTTCTATGTGCGCCAGATGACAATTGGATGACTGTGCAAGCTTTTGAAAATATGACGGTTTATTGGCTGACGCGCGGTCCGGCAGGGGGTAAGTGAACGGTGAAGGTGGCACCGGCGCCGAGTGTGCTCTCGATCGACAGCCGCCCGCGATGGCGATTAAGGATATGTTTGACCAGAGCGAGGCCCAGTCCGGTGCCGCCCTGGGCACGGCTTTCGCGCACGTCGACGCGATAAAATCGTTCAGTCAGCCGCGGCAGATGCTCCGGCGCGATCCCCGGTCCGTAATCGCGGACGCTGGCCATCGCCTCCGGCTCGCCGTCTGATGCCGTCTCGAGCGCCAGCTTGATGTCGAGGCGCTTGCCGGCCGCGCCGTATTTGAGCGCGTTCTCTACGAGGTTTTCGAACAGGCGGACCATTTCGTCGCGATCGCCGAAAACGGTGAGCACGCCGACCGCCTCGACATTGACGGTCACGCCGCGGTCGCGCGCCAGCGTCTGCAGGCTGTCGACCACCTGGCGGACGATCGGCACCAGGTCGACCGGCACATCGGGCCGGCGGTGAGCGTTAAGTTCGATGCGCGACAACGACAACAGATCGTCGATCAGCCGCGCCATGCGCCGCGCCTGCTCCTGCATGATGGCCAAAAATCGCTCGCGCGCCTTGGCGTCGTCGCGCGCCGAGCCTTGCAGGGTCTCGATGAAGCCGGAGAGCGCCGCCAGCGGGGTGCGCAACTCGTGACTGGCATTGGCGACGAAGTCGGCGCGCATCTCCTCAACGCGGCGGAGCGGCGTGAGGTCGCGAAAGGTCAACAGCACCATATCCGGCATGGCCGCGTCGACGGACCGCTTGACCGGCATCGCCACGGCCTCAAACCAGCGGTCGACGGGAACGCGCTCGGAATACTCGACGCGCTCGGTTTCGCCGTGCGCAAAGGCGCGGCCGACCGTCTCGATCAGCTCCGGCATGCGCATCGCCAGCGACACCGGTTCGCCCTGGCGCAGCGCCGGCGCCAGCGCCCGCGCCGCTTCGTTCAGCGCCAGCACGCGGCTGTCGCGGTCGACCGCGATGACCGGATCGGGCAGGCCGGAGACGATGGTGCGCAACGGGTCGTTCGCCTGCTCGGCCACGGAATGCGGGGGCGCTGCGCGTTTGCCGTTCTCGTCGGCGCGCAATGCCAGAAAGCAGACCAGCGCAACGACGGCAAAGCCCGGAATCGCATAGCCGAGGGTGAGAGCGCCGCTGATCACCAAGATGGCGAAGACGAGAGCGGCTGTTGCGACCACCAGCTGGGCGCCGCGCTCGCGCCGCCTTCCCAGTGCTGCTCGATCCTCATTCACGGTCGTGATTCACGGTCCTGATTTCCGGTCCTGGCGTGCGCTCGTGGGGGGAAGCATCGCAGTCAATATGGTAACGGCGACTTCGCTCTTACAGTTCAGGGCACGTCCGTCCGTTCGCGCACATACTCGCTGGCGGCCGATAGCGGCGGTGCTGCCGCTCGCACCAGCGGGCGGGAGCCATGACTGAGCACGCATTCGCGAGCACCCAGGATGGCGAGCGAGATCACGAACGGGATGATGTAATACAGGAGACGGAACAACAGCAGGCCTGCGAGCAGGTCTTCCTTCTGGAACTGCCAGAGCGCCACCAGCATGGCGGCATCGAACACGCCAAGCCCGCCCGGAGCATGGCTGGCGAAGCCCAACAGCGTGGCGGCGACGAAAATGACCGCGATGGTCACGAAGCCGAGGTTGGGCTGCGCCGGCATCAGCATGTACATGGCGGCGGCGCAGCAGGACAGATCGATGATGCCGATGGCGATCTGCACGAGGGTCAAAGGGCCGCCGGGCAGGCGCAAGCGCCAGTCGTCGCGGCCGATCACCCGCGGCCTGATCCACACCCAGGCCACATAGGCGGCGAGCAGCGCCAGGAGCAGGAGGGCGAAGGCGCGATTGAGCCACAGCGGCAGCTGATCGATGGCGCGCGCGGCCTCCGGCGCGTAGAAAATGCCGAGCCCGAGCACGGTGACGTTGCCGAGCCAGAAGGTCAGCCCGGCGACGAAGCAGATTTTGGTCACGTCGACGACGCTCAGGCCGAGCTTCGAATAAATATGATAGCGCACGGCGCCGCCGGAAAAGACGCTGGCGCCGATATTGTGCCCGACCGCATAGCTGGTGAAGCTGCCGAGCGCCGCGACCCGATAGGGCACGTCGGCGCGCCCGATGGTGCGCAGCGCGAACAGATCATAGAACGTCAGCGTCAGATAGCCGGCAGCGACAAAGCAGGCGGCAATGATCAGCGTGCGGGGATCGGTTGCCTTCAGCGCGGCGAGAAGCGCGCGGGGATTGATGTCGCGGAGGATGTGATAAAGCACGAACGCCGCGATGAGGAAAATCGCAAGGCTGAGTGCAAATCCGATGCGGCTGAACGCGAAGTTGCGCGTGCGGCCGGGCGCGCTGCCGCGCTCTGAGGTCAGCATTGCGCGCTCCAAGGCGGCTCTCTGCGCATCTATCGACCGTCTCGTCCTTGGTTCCAGCTCTTTGGTTCCAAGCGTTTGGCTATCAGTGTTTGGCTACGAGTTGTTTGGCTGCAAGCCTTTGACTCCAAGCCTTTTACTCCAACTTTTTACTCCAAGTCTTTTACTCCAAATCTTTGCCTTCAAGGCGTTACGCCCCCACTAGCAGATGTCGTGGGCCGGCGCGAGCGCAGCCGCGCGGCGGGGCGCGACCATCGGTCGCCGCCGGGCGCTGAGGGGGGCGGTGCACAGGGGAACGAGCGAATTGAGCCCTCCTCATCCCTTTCCATGCGCTTATCGGAGTTCGCCCGCCACGAAGAATTCGTGCAGCTCCCGGTAGGTCTCCTCCGGCGCCTCTTCGGACAGGTAGTGCCCGCTGGGCAGCGCCTTGGCGCCGCGGATGTCGGCGGCGTAGCGCTGCCAGACTTCGCCCGGGCTCGGCCTGGTATTGCGGCCGACGCCGCCGGTTGCGCCCCAGAGCAGCAGCACCGGGCAGGCGATCTTGCGGCCGGCGTCGAAATCCGCGGTGTCCATGTCGAAATCGATGCCGGCGCAGGCGCGATAATCCTCGCACATGGCGTGGACCGTCGCCGGATTGCGCATGTAGCGCTTGTATTCGGCGAGCGCGGCCGGATCGAAGAGACTCAAGCCCTGCGCGGTCTTCGCCAGCTTCTTCTCGATGAAGAAATCCGGATCGGCGCTCATCAGATGTTCGGGAAAATCGTACGGCTGAATCATGAAAAACCAGTGCCACGAAAACGTCGCCCAGGCCTTGTTGGGGTGATTGAACACATGGTGCTGCGGCACGATGTCGAGGATCGACGCGCGCGCCACCTTTTGCGGATGGTCGAGGCACATGCGGTGCAGCACGCGGGCGCCGCGATCGTGACCGGCGGCGTAGAAGCGTTCGTGTCCGAGCGCCTGCATCACTTCGATCTGGTCCTGCGCCATGGCGCGGAACGAGTAGTTCTCGTGGTTCTTGCCGCCGGGCGGCTTTTCCGAATCGCCATAGCCGCGCAGATCGGTGGCGACCACGGTGAAGTCCTGCGCCAGCTTCGGCGCGATGCGAAACCACGACAGATGGCTGAACGGATTGCCGTGCATGAGCAAAAGCGGCGGCCCATTGCCGCCGTAAACCGTCACGATGCGCGCGCCGGAGGTCCTGATCTCGGTGCGGGTGAAGCCTTCGAAGAACATGCATCCTCCCACTCGTCATTCCGGGCCAAATACTAACGATCTCCGCTCGTCATTGCGAGGAGCGGAGCGACGAAGCAATCCAGGACACATGCCAAGAACTGGATTGCTTCGCTTCGCTCGCAATGACGAAAAGTACGCGCTAATGTCGCGCCGCAAAAGAAACTGGAGACGCCCGCCATGCCAATGCCTGCCGATATCGACCCGCAATCCGGTTGCCGCCTGCCGCTCCTCAAACGCGAGGATTTGGACGACGCCGGCAAGCGCAATTTCGATCGCGCCTCAACGCCGGGCAAGACGATTGTCGGTCTGCGCGGGCCTTCAGGCCTTCACCTTTACAGCACGGCGACGGTCGACGCGCATAACGTGATGAACCAGCACCTGCGCTTTCAGTGCTTCGACGCCAAGACCCGCGAGATCGCCATTCTCACTGTTGCGCGCGAGATGGACAGCAAGTTCGAATGGGCCGCGCACGAGCCGGAAGCCTTGAAGGAAGGCGTCTCGCAAGAGCTGATCGACATCATCAAATACCGCAAGAGCACGCAGGGCCTAGACGACACCTATGCGGCCATCATCGAATTCGGCCGGCAGATTTTCCGCGACCACAAGGTGACGCCGGAAGCTTTCGCGCGCGTGAAAGCCAAATTTCCTCCAAACAAACTCGTCGAGCTCGTTATGCTCATGGGCAATTACGCGGCCACCGCGGCGTTGTTGTGCGCCTTCGACATGCAGGTGCCGGAGGGCAAGCCGGTATTGCCGGTCGGCTGACGTTTCTTCACCTCTCCCCGGCGTGGAGAGATCGGATCGCGCAGCGATCCGGGTGAGGGGGATCGAACGGTCGAGTGCTATTTGCTGCGCCCGAACCCCCCTCACCCCGACCCTCTCCCCACTGGGAGAGGGAGTTCGCATGCGCAAGCCTGAAGCAGGCGACAGCCGCATGAGTCTCACTTTTCCTTCCCGTCCAGCCCCAGCTCGCGCCAACGCGTCTTGACCGCGTCGATGTCTTTCTGCTCCGGCCACACCTTGGGCGGAAAGCGCGCGCCACCGAGATCGGGGTCGGGGTCGTAGTCGAGATTGATGGTGGCGTCGATCAAGAGCCGGTTCCACTTGCCGGTGCCGAATTGTGAGACGTTGCGGTCGCG
>JASHVN010000266.1 GCA_030044555.1 Xanthobacteraceae bacterium
CTAGTGTGGTGGATTTGAAGTTCCTAAGATCCAGCGGCAAACTCGAATAGGAACTTCAAATCCGAAAAACCACACTAGAATCATTAAGTTGCTAGTGTCCCCTTTGATTCCGAAGTTCGCATCAGAGCCGCTGCTAGCACATGCGAACTTCGGAATCGGGACACCAGCTTATTGTTGGAGCATGATCCCTCGGGTCAAGCCCGAGGGCATGCTTTTCCGAAAACCGGTATCCACCCTCGGATCAAGTTCGAGGGCAGGCTTTTTCGGAATCATGCTCTAATACCGCTGCAACGCGAGGATCAGGGCCGAGATCGCCGCGACGATGTAGAAGAAGAGAACCAGGAGAAATCCGGCCGCGTAGTTGCCGTGAGCCGCAATGAGGCTTCCCATCCCAATATTGATGACCCCGGCCAGGCCGATACCGACCGTCGCTGTCGCGCCTACGGTCGAGGCAATCGTCGTCCGCTCAGCGACCGAGTGCGCCAAGCTCCAGATCACGACCAGCGAAGGCGTGGCGCTCGCGGTCGCCAGTGCGAGCGCAATCGCGGCGCCCGCCGGGTTGCCAAGGAAGAGCTCTATGGTCAGGAAGATCGCCCCGGCGACGAAAAGCCCGAAGCCGTACCAGGCGCGCCGCTTGCGGCGGTCGGAGTCGATGGCAAACAGGATCGCGCACACCGCACCGACGAGCGCCCCGCCCGAGATCACGTAGCTCATGTCGCTCGCGGGAAAGTGCCGGACTTGGACGAGATAGACCGGCCCGAACGTGATGAGCCCATAGAAGCCGGCCGTCGCACCTAGGTCCATGAGCCCGATCAGCCACACGCGATAGCTTGAGATCGTCTGCAGAAACGTATGCACACGCTTCTCGGGAAGCTTGAGCGCGTCAAGCTCGTTTGTAAGCGTTCCGCGCCTGATCTTCTCAAGCTCCCACGCCGGCATGCCGGAGGCGGTCGCAGGATCGTCGGGCAGCCAGAACAGCAATGCGAGCGGAATCAGTGGGAGTGCAGCAAAGATGTAGAACGTGGTTTCCCACGGCATCCGTCCGAGCAGCCAGATAACGAAGATCGGCGTGATCACACTTCCAATGCCAATTCCGGTCGTCCACGGCGCTTGGCCGCGCGCCCGCTCGTCGAACGGCAGCCAGTGCGCGGTAAACCAGGCCAGCAGCGGAATTGCGCACGCCTCGACGAAACCGAGCGCAATACGCAGCGCCAGGAGTTGCGCGTAGCTGGTGGCAAACGCGTGCAGCACCATGAGCGCCGCCCAGGCGATGATGCCGACGACCGCCATCCGCCGGCCGCCCCAGCGGTGGATCGCCGGTCCCCAGGCAATGGCACAGAATCCGTAGGTAATTAGAAACCCGCCGGTGAGCCCACCGATCAGAGCGGGCTTCCCGAGCAGGCCGAAGTGCTCCATGAACGGCCGATTGACGAACATGAACGACAGATTGAGCTTGTCGATCTGCATCGTCATCATGAAGAAGAACGAGAAGGTGAAGAGCCTCCACCAACGCTGCGGCCATCCGAGAGTCAGAGCGGTCTGCTGGGGCGCCAATGCCTCCATAGCAAGTCTCCTCTATGCGCGTTTCTTGGTTGTGTGGGAATGCGCCCTTGCGGCGACTGTAGATGTCATCGAACGCGAGTGGAAGACCCTGCTCCTCCACAGCGGCTTCATCCGGCGCAGAAAAGCTCACGGCGTCGCGCGAGGATTCCGGCTGGATTCATCGCTCGGCCGCTTTGCGGTTCAGACGATTCCAGACCGACGCGCCCCGGAAACGGAGCGTCTCCGGGGCGTTTCGTCATCGAAGCCGGTCTTCTATCCGCGGCACTCAGGCGCGAGCACTTGGGCGCCAGCACTTGGGCGCCAGGGGGCGCGCCGTGCCGGTCAGGCTGCGCGGGCCTGCCCTGCAGGCCGCGAAGATCACACCCGGCTTACTCCCGCACCGGTGTGCCCGGTAAAGCCGCTGGCGTGTCCGGCCGACGCCATCAGATCGACGATGCGGCCGCGCACAACGCGACCACGATCCTTGATACGCGCCGCGATCGAGCGGCTCCTGTAACCGAAGTAGCGCCGCGCATGGCGCGACCCGGCGGACCAGCGATAGTGCGGAGCCGTGGTCTCGCTATAGCCGCCAAAGCCGGCGTAGCGAAACGCAATCGCGCCACGCACCGAGCGGCAGCGGGTGCGCACGGCGCCGCCGTCGTTGCCCGAATGTACGAGCCATCCGCCGCCGCATTCACCCTCAATGCGGCCGACGTGATGCGACCAAACAACGATCACGCCGGGAGCCGGCCCGCCTGCCGGCGAACCATAATGCGCCCAGTTGCGCGCGAGATTGTAGGAGCGGTCGGCAACGCCAAGCTCACGGCGCATTTCCCAACCGCACCACGCGCGCGGCCGGCCGCCGCCGGCAAAGCGGCGGTCATCGCGGCGTTCGCGCCATGCGGAGAAATGCGACCCGTTCTCGTGAAATGCGTAGGAACGGCGGCGGACTCTTTCGCTGATGCGATGATGAGAGGCGTGATGCCCGTGATGCCAGGTTCTGGCGGCCGCAGGAGCAATGAGCATGGTGGTAATCGACAAGGCAGTTACGAGCTTAAGCATGGAAAGACTCCTGAAAGTCCTTCCCCCGCGATGACAGCCGAGACGATGACTTTGAGGATCGCAAGGCCGCGGCGTTTCAGGACGTTCAATATTTGATTCAAATTGTTTCAAATGTCGGGTAACTAACAAATCTCCGTCGGCTTCAAATGAGATGGATGCGTGCCGGGTTCAGACAATACTGTTTCCCGGCGCAGGAAGCCCTTCGCCAGCGCATGATAAATGCCTTCAGGACAAACCAGACGCGACGTCGCGTAAGCGATGAGCGAGGCCACCATCAAGGGCAGCACCATGTTGTGGTTCTCGGTCATCTCGGTGACGATCACAAAGGCGGTGATCGGCGCCTGCACGACGCCGGCGAAGTAAGACACCATGCCGAGGAGGATGATGGCGCCGAGCGGCGCGCTCGGGAACAAATGCGCCACGTCCGCGCCCAATCCGGCGCCGACGGCGAGCGAGGGCGAGAAGATGCCGCCGGGAATACCGCTGATCGTCGACAGCGCAGTGGCGGCGAATTTGAGAATTCCAAAATTCCACGGCACCGGCGTGCCGCTTTCCAGCATCGCCTTCACCTGTGCGTAGCCGGTGCCGAAAACCGTGTCGCCCGACGCAAGGCCGCATAGCGCGACGCCGACGCCGCAAACGAAAGCAAAAAGAAGCGGACGGCTTTTGATCGCGCGTCCTACTGCATTGGGAAAGCCGCGCGCCATGACGATGACGATGCGGCTAAACGCTCCGCCAAGCAGTCCACCGACGACGCCGCAGAACGGCACCGCAAACCAATCAACGCCGAACTGCAGCACCGACGCGTTGGTTCCGAAATAGGTATAGTTGCCGACCAGCGCGAGCGAGGTCAGGCCTGCCGCGACCACCGCCGCGATGATCAAGCCGCTGGTGCGGACCTCGAAGGCCCGGCTCATCTCTTCGATGCCAAACACGATACCAGCAAGCGGCGTATTAAACGCCGCGGCGACGCCGGCCGCGGCGCCTGCCAGGATCAGGCCGGGCTGTCGGCGCGGTGACATGCGCCCGATAGCGAACATGATGGAGGCGCCGACCTGCACGGTCGGCCCTTCACGGCCGACAGAGGCGCCGCACAACAGGCCGAGCAGGGTCAAAAGGATCTTCCCGACCGCGATGCGGATCGACACCAGCCTGCCGCGCTCGTTTTGTTCGGTGAGCACACGCGCGGCAATCGCCTGCGGAATGCCGCTGCCTTGCGAATTCTGGAAATAACGATTGGTGAGGAACACCGACAGCATGAAACCGGCTGGCGTGACCACGAGTGACGCATAACGGGATTCCGCCAGAAGCAGCGCGAAGGCAGCCTGCGCCTGGTCGGCGAGCAATGCGAGCGCGACCGCCGCCGCGCCCACCGTGATGCCGCCGAGCAGGAAAATCGTACGGCGTTGCCAGCGCGCCGATGTCACTTTGGCCAAGCGCAGATAGCGGCCGGAGCGGAAGAGTTTCATGTCCGCGTTCTTGCGCGTCCGAAAGAGTGGTGCAAGGTGAAATTCCTGCCCGCTCGTGCGCGCTTTGCGATATTCGCTCAGGACCCATGAGCATACGTCAGCAACACGGTTTGCGATGTCGGCTGAATGCCGTGAGCGACATTAAGAATCATGCGCCTGGCTAAGTGCCGACAACGGCCGACAAATGTTCGATCATCCACTGCCCTGCAGGGCCTAACCGATGGTCTGCAAGGTAGGCGCCACACATCGGGAGCTGGGCAATTCTCGAGTCGAACTCCATTGGTCGAATGGTTTTTAGTCGTCCTAGCGCAACATCGTTTTGGACCAGATGAGAGGGCATGTTGCCCCAGCCGAGACCCGCCAGCAGCATCGAGTGCTTCGCGCCGAGATCCGCCAGGCGCCACGTGCGGCTCGACAACACGCCGTAATCACGCCCTGCGGTCAGCGACGAGCGATCCGTGAGCACGAGTTGGACGTGCTGCTGCAGGATGTGCGGATCGATCGGACCGTCGAGCGCAGCCAGCGGATGATCGGGTGCCACCACCGGGATGAGATCGACGGTAAGCAAGGGGAAGCGCTTCAGAAGCGCCATATCGCTGAAAAAAAGCGGCAGCAATCCAATCATACAGGTGCCGTCAAGCACCAGTTCCGCGGCCGCGCCGAGCGACTGCACGTAGATGCGCGGCGTAACTGTCGGGAACTTCGCAGTGAAA
>JASHVN010000267.1 GCA_030044555.1 Xanthobacteraceae bacterium
GAGGTTTCGCCCCAGCGCTCTTGCGCGAGGTATGAGGAATCCATTTGCGGCAAGACCACAAGCGACATCGCGAGATTGACCACGATGACCATGATCAGCGGCAATGCGGCAATCAGGACCGGAGGATCGATCGCGCCATGGCGGCCGTGGCGAATTTCCGCCGGATCAAATTCGCGCGCCGTGGTCGCGCGCTCGCGCACCAGTTCGTCATCGAGCGCGGAATCGAGGCACGCCGGGGTCTCTGCGCCGTATTCCTCGCCGGCGAGCAGCGCCGCGCTCTTCGCCCGGTTGAGCCACCACAGACCGAAGGCGAGCATGATGATTGCGGCGATAATGCCGAGACCGGGCGCGGCAAAGGGCGTGGTGCCGAAGAACGGCATCGGGATCGCGTTCTGGATCGACGGCGTGCCCGGCAGCGCCGACATGGTGAAGGTCGAGGTGCCGAGCACGATCGCCGCGGGCACAAAGCGGTGCGGAATTGCAGCCGCACGGAATAATGTCTGCGCCATGGGAACGAGCACGAAGAAGGCGACAAACAGGCTGACGCCCCCATAGGTGACGACCGCGCCCGCGAGCACGACCGCAAGCATCACGTGCCGCTCGCCGAATGTCTTGGTCATGAATGTGGCGATGGTCGAGACCGAACCGCTGTCGTCCATCAGCTTGCCGAACACGGCGCCGAGCAGAAACAACGGAAAGAACTGCGCCAGAAAGCGCGCGGCGCTCTCCATGAAAATTTGCGTCCAGCTGGCGAGCAGCGGTTGCCCGCCAAAAGCGGCGGCGACCAGCGCCGCGGCGGGAGCGAGCAGCAAAACGCTCCAGCCGCGAAACGCAAACCACACCAGGATTGCGAGCCCGGCCAGAATGCCCAGTAACCCCATCGTTCAGCACTCCAGCAGCACGTCGATGTCAGCGGTGGAGCGCCGGCCGAGATCGGCGGCGTGGGCTTTGAGGAATTCGCTCGCGGCGCGACGCCCTTCCGCGTGCAGCATCGCCACGAATTCCCATTCGCCATTGAGCTTCGAGGAGGCGCCGAATTTCGCCAGCGCATCGGTCATGATCCGGTGCGTGCGCATCTGCGCCCAGCGGGCGCCTTCGCCGGTTCCGGGATCGGCCACTTGGCGCAGGAGGGCGATCATGCGCAGCTCCTTCATCAACGGCGAGTTGAAGGAAATCTCATTGAGCCGATTGAGGATGTCGGAGGCCGAGCGCGGCACGTCTGCGCGCTCACGCGGATTGATCTGGACCAGGACCGTGTCATGCGCATCGCTTTCGCGCACGAGCGGCGTAATCGTGGGATTGCCGGCATACCCGCCATCCCAGTAGGCCTCGCCGTCGATTTCGACGGCGCGGAACATGGTCGGCAGACAGGCCGAAGCGAGAAGCACGTCGGCCGTGATCTCCGGATTGCGGAAGATGCGGCCGCGGCCGGTTCGCACGTTGGTCGCGGTCACGAACAGCTTGATCGGCGAACCGGCAAGGCGACCGAAGTCGATGCTCTCGACCAGAATGTTGCGCAGCGGGTTGAAGCCGGTTGGATTGAGGTCGTAAGGGGACAGCAGGCGGGACACCAGATCCATCGCGATGTAAGCCGGCGATGTGTCGAGGCTCCAGCGCCCCATCAGACGGTCGAACGGCGAGCGCCGCAGCGGACTGAAGGTCGCGGCACGCGACACAAGCTGCCAGAAATTTGCCAGCGCGCGACGCGCGCCTTTGGCGCCCGCCTCGGTCCAGCCGTCTGCCAGCACCGCTGCGTTCATGGCGCCGGCCGATGTGCCGGAGATCGCGGCGATGCGCAGCGTTTCCTCTTCGAGCAGCCGGTCAAGCACGCCCCACGTGAACGCGCCATGGGAGCCGCCGCCTTGCAAAGCAAGATCGATCAGAAGCGCGTCCGGCGCCATGGTGTGTCCCTGCCGTCAGATTGCTGCAGCGCAGAGTGATTTTACATCATCGCCGGGAACGCCTGCGGCGCTCCAACGGACCTCGTCAGTGGTGGTGACTCCCCAACAAATTGTCGACCTGGCGTTCGATCTGCTCGGCGCCATATTTGGCGTGCGCCCATGCAACCTCTCGATAATGGCCGTCATATTCATACATATCGAATTCATAAGCATCGAACGCCAGCAGCGCTACAATCAGGGCCGCCAAAACAATAATAACTGCCGGACGCATTGCTCTTCAGCTACGCTTTCATTGCGCAGATCTAAGTTCGGTGACAGGACCCTCCGCGCACGAAGCACCGCCAGCCTTCCTTTGTCGTGGCGCGTTCACAGTGCAGTTGGTCGTTGTGAGGAAACATGTGCGCCGCGCGCGCCGCGCCTTCGGTTGTTGCTTTGATCCGGCGCCAGGCGTCGATAGCACTCGCCCTTGCCTCCGACCGGTTGGCGTGGAACTCGCTGCCGCCGTAATAGAGATGGCCGCTCTTACAGATCAGGGCTCCGTCAGCGCTCTGTGGCGCGATCGTCAGGATGACGAACACCGCCGTAATGGAAGCCGATAGTCCGCGCATCGCTTGCACATCCTCCATGAGCATTTCAAAGAGGCATTTCAAATTTTCTGCCGGCGGCCGGCCAAGAATCAGTTGCCAAGAATCAGCCGCCAAGAATCAGCCGCCAAGACTCATCAGTGCATCGGCGCTTCAACAAACATTCCGGAGACTGGCTCGACCCAGACCACGTTGTCCTCGACGTTTTTGACCCCGGGAATGTTTTCAGCCGCAACCCGCAGCGCCTGCCGCTGCCGCTCCTCGGTGATGATCCCGGAAAGCCGGACGACGCCATTCCTCACCGTGACGTCGATCGGGGTCACGGGACCCCACGGCTGCGCTTTCAATTCGGCGAGGAGCCGCTCCCGGATTGCCGTGTCCTCCGCGGTAAGCGGGGCGATCTCATGGGCAAAGCTCGCAATCGCGTGGAGCAGGTTGGCGCGTGTGACAATGCCGACAACCTTGCCGTTGTCGACAACCACAACGCGCTTGATATTGTGGCGCTCCATCAGACGTATGGCCGCTTCAAGCGGGGCGTCGGGCGCAACCGTCCGCACCTCACGGGTCATGACATCGCTGACCTTGCGACCGCTGAGCCGAACGTACTCCTCAGACAGGCGGCCGGGACCCATGAGGAATTCGATCCATCTTGGCCGCTTGCGGCCGGTGCCGGTTTCCGCGCGGCGCAGGAAATCGCCTTCGGTGACGATGCCTACCAGATTGCCGCGATCGTCGATCACGGGAACGCCGCTGATCCGCTTTTGCAGCATCAACTGCGCCACCGTGGCAACCGATGCATCGGGGGACACAGAGACCACGTCCGGAGTCATCACGTCGCTGATATTCATGACTTACTCCCAAGACTTAACTCACCTGACTTAACTCACCTGACTTAACTCGCTGACTTGTCTCATCTCACTTGGCTCCTCTGACTTGGCCCCTCTGACTTGACTCCTCTAAAGCCAGCCGCTCTGCGATGAAGTTCCGTGGAAGGCGCGCTCGCGGACATAATCCGCTTGCGGCTCTGAACACAGAACGCGATCAGATCCAAAAAGCGGGGCAGGGCGGGACAACTGGGTCGCACCCTTCCTCACAGAGTCGCAAATGGAACAATTCGCCGGCTTATGACCGCGCTTGGAGACAACGCCGCCGCACACAAAACGCTCCTGACGGATCGCCCGGCGAGGCGGTTCATCTCGTCCTCTCGAGCGGACTGCAACCGCTTTTGCGCCTGCCGCGCCAATGCCGGCCTAATAAAGTCAGTCCAATTGTCCGCTTGTCCCCGCGGCGTGTTTTTCTGTTTCCCTTCTCCCGCAGGGGGAGAGGAAAAATATTTCGCTCAGCCTGCCTCGGCGGCCGCCGCTCGTGCTTCCGCCGCATCGCCAAATCGCCGTTTGAATGCGATCGCATCTACCACGCTGCGGAAGCAGTACCTGATCGTGTTCGCCGGCAGGTCGACGTACATGTCCCACTCGAAGGATTGCCCTTCGAGCCAGTCGAGAACATCCATGGCGGCTTCGTCGAAGGCGAGCGCCACCTGGAAGGGGAAGTCGAGATTGATCTGCAAGACCACGCTCATGCCGCCATTAAGAACAAAAAGGGAACAAGAGTCAAGCCCGACGCTGCTGCTTTTTGGCGAAATGACACTTGGCGACGAGGCCGGCTCAGGCGGCACGCTCGCGAAGCTGACGCAGCGGCCGCGACTGCCCGGACACGCGGCTATAGACCGGCTCGTAATCGTCCCATTCGGTGCGAAACACGCGGTCGAGAAAGCGCGTCGCCAGGCCGAAATTGCCGACATAGCGGGCGTGGTGAAGCGAGTGGTAGGTGGTGCTGGTCAGCGCTTTGCCGATCCACCGATTGTAGTCCTTCGATTTCAGCTCGAAATTGGCGTGGCTGAACGAGTTGACGACGAGATAGCCGGCGTACCAGGCGGCGATGCCATAAAGGTTCAGGCCGACAACGCAATCGGCGAGCGCCAGCACCCCAAGCAGCCCCAGATCGAAGATGAGCTTCTCGCTGAACGAAAAGGAAATCGCGGTCAGCCAAGAGTTTACATGACTGCGGTGGTGCTCCACGTGAATCCAATGGAGCGCCCGCAGATGAAAGGCGCGATGCGTTCCGTAGTGCCAGATCTCGGCCCAGATGAACGTCGCCAGCAGCGAACCGGCAAATGACGCCCAGCCGGTGCTCGCAAAAAACCCGCAAGAGGCAAAGGCCGCGAGAATGACCGCATGCATTGGCGCATGCACAGAGTTCCGCAGTTCGCGCCGGATCTGCTTTGCGCTGATCGGAAGGTCGTAGATCGTCCGCGCGCAAATTCGCCATTTCAGGCGGGCCGCCAGGTACCAGACCAGCGCCATCAGGTGGCCCAGCACCGCGATCAGCAGCAACACGGCGATTTCCGGTGATGTGAACTGCATCGGCTGCGCCTGAGATCAGCGGCATGACCGGCCGGCGAACGGGCGCGGCTGCGCCAGTCCCGGCCAATTAGCTTTGTCGCCGCGCAGCGCCGGAAGGTTCGCGATGCGTGGCGCCCCATTTGCGGCGGCAAAACGTGAACCCGGCCGGCGGGA
Source organism: Xanthobacteraceae bacterium (assembly GCA_030044555.1). Lineage (GTDB taxonomy): Bacteria > Pseudomonadota > Alphaproteobacteria > Rhizobiales > Xanthobacteraceae > BOG-931. The sequence continues at coordinate 5,062 of JASHVN010000267.1, forward strand.
TTGCGCACACATGCAAGAGACGACCGAGAACAACGGCGGCCACCATGCTTGCAACGCTTCCACACGACATGTCGGCCGCCATGAACGCGGCGCTCCTCGCGGTGCAGCAGCGGCCGGGCTTGGCGTGCGACGGCGGGTTGCCGGCAGAGAAGCGCGGTGCCACGCCCGCGGCGATCGAGGTCGGATTGTGTGACGCGGCCATGCTCAGGAGCGCGCAGCGGCTACGCTACGAGGTCTATTGCGGCGAGTTCGGCCGGCAGTCTCCGTACGCGGATCACGCGCGCAAGCTCATCACCGATCCGCTCGACCGGTTCGGACATACTTTCGTTGCGATCGAGGGTGGCGAGACGATCGGGACCTTGCGGGTGAATTTCACCAGCGAAGGCCCGATGGGCATTCTGGAGGA
>JASHVN010000268.1 GCA_030044555.1 Xanthobacteraceae bacterium
ACCGTGAGCCCCTTCTCCACCGCTTTCTTGGCGAGCAGGCCGGCGGCGATCATCACGCTCGGATTCGATGTATTGGTGCACGAGGTGATCGCCGCGATGACCACGTCGCCGTTGCCGAGGGTGAAGTTGCGGCCTTCGACCGGAACGCGCTTGTCCATCTCGGCGGACTTGTTGAACTCTTTGTCCATCGACTGCGCGAAGCCGATTTTGACGTCCTTGAGCGCGATGCGATCCTGCGGACGTTTCGGTCCGGCGAGCGACGACTCGACCGATCCCAGTTCGAGCTTGAGCACGTCGGTAAACACCGGATCGGGCGTATTCTTGGTGCGATAGAGGCCCTGCGCCTTGGCGTAAGCGAGGACGAGGTCGATCAGATCGGACGGGCGGCCGGTGTCGCGCAGGTAGCGGATGGTATCGTCGTCGATCGGGAAGAAGCCGCAGGTGGCGCCATATTCGGGCGACATGTTGCCGATCGTGGCGCGATCGGCGATCGACAGACTGGCGAGCCCGGGACCGAAATATTCGACGAATTTGCCGACGACGCCGCGCTTGCGCAGCATCTGCGTCACGGTGAGCACGAGATCGGTCGCGGTGACGCCTTCCTTCAGCTTGCCGTTGAGCCGCACCCCGATCACTTCCGGCAGCAGCATCGAGTAGGGCTGGCCGAGCATCGCGGCCTCAGCCTCGATGCCGCCGACGCCCCAGCCGAGCACGGAGAGCCCGTTGACCATCGTGGTGTGCGAATCGGTGCCGACCAGGGTGTCCGGATACGCGAGTTCGCTCGCGACCGTTTTGTCCTTATCGGCGAACTTGATCTTGACCTTGGTGGTCCACACGGTGTGGGACAGATATTCGAGATTGACCTGGTGGCAGATGCCGGTGCCGGGCGGCACCACGCGGAAATTCTCGAACGATTGCTGCGCCCATTTGAGGAAGCGGTAACGCTCCTGGTTCTGCTTGTATTCCTCCTCGACGTTTTTCTTAAACGAGTCGCGGTGAGCGAAGAAATTCACTGCCACCGAGTGGTCGATGACGAGATCGACAGGAACCAGCGGATTGATTTTTTTCGGGTCGCCGCCGAGGTGTTCCATGGCGTCGCGCATGGCGGCGAGATCGACCACCGCGGGCACGCCGGTGAAATCCTGCATCAGCACCCGCGCCGGCCGGAACGCCAGCTCGCGATCCGAAGTCTTGTTCTTGAGCCATTGCGCGACCGCCTGAATGTCTTCCTTGGTGACGGTGCGGCCGTCTTCGTTACGCAGCAGGTTTTCCAGCAACACTTTGAGCGAAAAAGGCAGTCTCGAGATCCCCTTGAGGCCGTTCTTCTCGGCTGCCGGCAGGCTGTAATATGCGTAGGTCTTGGAGCCGACCTTGAGCGGCCGCAAGCATTTGAAGCTGTCGAGCGAATCCATGATTTTGTTCCTATCCTCGCCGGCCGGACACCGGGGGCAAAGCGGAGATAATTGTTGCCGGGACACGCGCCAACGAACCGTCAGCGGGGCAGAGTCGGCAGGGCCGATCCGCGGCCCGCGATCCACGGTGAGCTTATAGAGTCATTTCAAAGTTTGTGCCAGATCGGCAACGAATAGCCGCTATATGCTCGATGACGCGGCCCTTATACGCGATGGCGCGGCCTTTGCCGGAACGCCGAGGAAAAGTGACCGATGCGGCTTTTAGCTGCGAATCTCGCCTGCCATCGCGGCGGCCGCGACGTTTTCACCGGCGTCAGCTTCAGCGTGGCGTCCGGAGAGATTTTGGCCGTTACGGGCCGCAACGGCGCCGGCAAATCCTCGCTGCTACGGACCGTCGCCGGGTTTGTGCGCAGCGCGGCGGGCAGCGTCGCCCTGGAGGGGGGTGACCCCGAACTGACCATCGCCGAACAGTCCCATTACCTCGGGCATCAGGACGCGCTGAAGCCGGCCCTCTCGGTCGGTGAAAACCTGCACTTCTGGATCGGCTTTTTGGGCAGCAAGGGAGCGGAAGCCGCCCCGGCGCTCGAAGCGGTGGGGCTTGATTCGCTGGCCGACCTGCCGGCCGCCTACCTTTCGGCAGGACAGCGCCGGCGGCTCTCGATCGCCCGGCTGCTGGCCGTCAAGCGGCCGATCTGGCTGCTCGATGAGCCCATGAGCACCCTCGATGACGCCGCCCAGGACCGCCTCGCCGGCTTCATGCGCAGCCAACTTGCCGGCGGCGGCCTCGTCCTTGCGGCTACCCACGGGGCGTTGGGGATCGCTGGCACGCGGGAATTGAGGCTTGGCGACAACGCCGGAGATAAACCCGCTGAGGCGCAGCGATGAACGCGCTCACGGCCCTCCTCGTCCGCGACATGAGGATCGGCATCCGCGTCGGCGGGGGTGCGCTCATCGGCGTGCTGTTCTTCCTCGTCGTGGTCACCATGGTGCCGTTCGCGGTGGGGCCCGATCTGGCTCTGCTCAAGCACATCGGCCCGGCGATCCTCTGGCTCGCCGCGCTCCTTGCGAGCCTCTTGGCGCTGGACCGTCTGTTCGCGGCCGACCACGACGACGGCTCGCTCGACCTCTTGCTCATGAGCCGCGCCCCGCTCGAACTTGTCGTGGCGGTGAAGGGTCTCGCCCATTGGCTCACCACCGGAGTGCCGCTGATCGTCGCCGCGCCGCTCATCGGACTCATGCTCAATCTCGATCCGCCCGCCGAAGCCGCGCTGATGCTGACGTTTCTCGCCGGAACGCCGGCACTGACCTTCATCGGCCTGATCGGGGCCGCGATCGCCGTTGCGTTGCGCCGCGGCGGACTTTTGCTGGCGGTTCTGGTGTTGCCGTTGACCGTGCCGGTGCTGATCTTCGGCGTCGCTGCCGCCAATGCGGCCGTGGCTGGACCGGTGCCGTTGGGAACGCCTTTGACTATTCTGTGCGCGCTGACGCTGGCCAGCCTAGTGATCGGACCGTTCGCCGCGGCGGCCGCGTTGCGGCAGGAAATGGAATAGCAATGGACATAGCAATCTTGCCACGCAGATTTGAAACCGGCCCTCATCCGCCACATTGTCATGCGATGGCGGGAGGGATTAGGTAGCCACCATGGCCCTGACCGACCTCGCCAATCCGTCGCGGTTTCTGACCGTCGCCAACCGCGCCATACCGTGGCTCGGCGGCGCAACAATCGTGGCGTTTGCATTCGGGCTCAATCTGGCG
>JASHVN010000269.1 GCA_030044555.1 Xanthobacteraceae bacterium
GTCCATTCGATATCGTGCCCTTTGATCAGCCCCGCCCCGAGTGCGTAGTAGATGCGGAACATCGAGAAACGGTGGCGGTAGTGCGCGAGCCGGAGCTTCATGAAGCAGCGTGCTCCGCGAGCAGCCGCTTTGCATGCGTCTCCGCCTCGATATCCTCATCGAGAACCCAGCGCGCGATTTCGCAGTGGGACGCGAACCAGACATCGGGGAACTGGGCGAAATATTTGAGGATCTTGTCGAACACCGCGCAGACCAGCGGCCTTCCGCCGAAATGGCAGTGCAGTGTCAGCCCGAGAAAGGCGGGAGCCTCGCGCAGATACAGATAGTCGAACGTCTCCTTGTAAACCTCCCACAGGACCGATGGGCTTGCATGGGAGACGCGGCTGTCGGTGAAATCGCTCGCCGGAATGAAGGCGATGGGGCCGCTCTTGGCGTGCTTCACCCGCGGCAGGTCGATGTCGAGCCAGTCGCCGTGCCAGGCAAGGCCCTCGGCGGCGAGAAACTCGGCGGTGTGCTCGGTCCATGACAGCACTGGACTGATCCAGCCCTGCGGTCGTGTGCCGGTGATGTCCTGCAGGATGCCGAGCGACTTCTTGATTGTTTCCTGCTCCTCCGGCGGCTCCATGTAGGAGAGCAACTGGTCCTGCAAATAGCCGTGGCCGGCAATATCGTGGCCGGATTTGACGATCGCGCGCGCGGCTTCCGGCCACATCTCCGCGCACTTCGCGTTCACGCAAAACGTGCCGCGCACGCCGTTCTGGCTCAACAGATTCATGATGCGCCAGACGCCGATCTTGCCCCCATAGGTGCCCCAGGAAATGCGGCCGCGATCGATCGTCCCGGGTTTGAGGGACGTGCCTTGCACACCCCAGGGCGGAGCCTTTCCCTCCGACCATTGTTCAAGCATCACCGTCACCGCCACCGCGATGCGCTGGCCCTTCGGCCAGGCAAACGTCCCCTTTTTCATGTTTTGAATTCCTGATCTTGCGGGTTAAGCCTCAGACGCCGCTTTAGATATCAAGTTGCGCGCGGCCAATCGAGCGGCGTATGCCGCGCATCGCGTGTGCATTGCGGCATTACGGGCGCGCTTTTGCCGCTCACTTTTTCGGGAACTCCTGAGGCCAAGCATCGTTGCTCGTGGCGATCTCCGGCATTGGAGACTTATTTTATTCGGTATCTATCAGAGACCATAGGACACGTGATATGCGCGCGTGGAAGATTGCGAGCGCCATCGGCACGGCGGCATTGCTGGCATCTTTAGCGGTGGGCGTGGGATACGCTCAGGGAAGGCACGGTCCGGGGCCCGGCGGCCATCCAGGTGGCGGCGGTGGTCCGCACCCAGGTGGCGGCGGTGGACCACATTTTGCGCCGCATATTGGCGGTGGTGGCCCTCCGCATTTTGCTCCTCACATCGGTGGTGGTGGCGGCCCGCATTTCGCACCGCACATGGGCGCCGGCCTGCATTTTGCGCCGCATATCCGTTTCGGCCGCCGCGGCGGGCCAAACTTCAGACATTTTGCTCCCTCGGCGCGGATCGGTCATGCCGGCCGGCCAAATTTTGCCGGCCGCTTGCACCCACATGGACGAATTGCGCACGGCGGACCGTCCGGCCCCCATGGCGGCAGGCTGGCGGGCAATCACAATCATCAGACCCCGAATTTCGGACGCACGAATGCCGGGCGCACGGCCAATCTGCATCCGGGGGGCGCTCATACGGCAGGGGCGATCGATCCACGCAATTTCGCGGCACATCGCCATTTCGCCGATGTCGGCGCCTTCCGGCCGTTTTTGGATCATCGCTGGTACTTCCATCATCATTACGGCTGGCTCGGGCCGTTGTTCTGGCCCTACGCCTACGGCGACTTTTTCTATTATGCGCTGTGGCCTGACGAATACGCCTCTTACGATCCGTTCTGGTATTACGGCTACGGCGATATCTACGAAGGGATTTTCTCGCCCTACAATTACACCGAATACGTGCAGGGTCATGGCGCGCCGGAGCGCGCGGCCGCGCTGACGAAGAGCGTGGCGCAAAGCTGCACCGATGAGGCGAACGAAGTCACCGGGTGGCCGATCGATCAGATCCAGGCCGCATTGCAGCCGAACAAGCAGCAGACCGCGCTGCTCGACGCGCTTGGCAATGCCATCGTCAAGGCGAGCGCGGTGATCCGCGCGCATTGCCCGACCAAGCTCGCATTCACGCCAACCGACCGGCTTGCGCAAATGCAGGATCGCCTGGAAGGCTTGGTGCAGGCGGTGAACATCGTGCAGCCGCCGCTGGCGCAGTTTTATGCCTCGCTGTCCGACGAGCAGAAAGCCCGTTTCAATGCCATCGGCGCGCCGCAAGGCCAGCCGTCTGCGCAAGACAAGCAGGCCGCGCCGAACCCGCAAGCCGAATGCGGCGGAAATGTCGTCTCGTTCCCGACCGACAGGATCGAACAGACCGTGCATCCCAATGACGCACAGCGCGCCAAGCTCGATACGCTCGCGGCGACCAATGCCAAGGCGGCCGATCTGATCAAGGCCTCGTGCCCGAGCGAGCCGCCGGCAACGCCGCCGGACCGGCTTGCCGCCGAAGGCAAGCATCTGCAGGCCATGCTGCAGGCGGTGCAGATGATCCGCCCGGCGCTCGACGCCTTCTACAATTCGCTGTCCGACGAGCAGAAAGCGCGCTTCAACAATCTCGGCCAGCAATTGTTTGCGCAGAACAGCGGATAGCAGAATAGCGCGGGTCAGGCGCAGAGTGCCGTAACCCGCCGCCCGTCGTCGCGAACAAATTTTTCATCATGGCCGGGTCGGGATCCCCAGCCGCGCGAGCGCCGCTGGGGACCCGTGTCCTGGCCGTTTCCGTCTTCGAACCAATCGTGCGCAAAACGCGCAAGGTTGACAATCGCTATGGCCTCGCAGACAGTCCCGATTTATAGAGACATGGACCGATAATCGGGTCAGAAATCGAATGCGCATGCGCGACGACAGCCGGCCGGGGAAGACGATGCGCGCGAGAGAATCGAGCCAGACGCTCGCACGCGGGCTCAAGCTGTTGCAGGCCATCGCCGAGGGCGGCGAGGGCATCGCCGTGCGCGAGCTCGCGCGCGTTGCGGCGTTGCCGCGCAGCATCGTGCAGCGGCTTTTGCACACGCTCGAAGCGGAGGGCTTTCTGGAAAAGCACCCCTCGCAAGTCGGTTATCGGCTGACGATCAAACTGTGGGGGCTGGGCTGCGCCTCCATCCGCCGGCTCAGCGTGCGCGACGTCGCCCGTCCGTATCTGGAAGATCTGGCGCGGCGGACCAACGAGATGACGAAACTCGGTGTGCTCGATGGCGACGACGTCGTCTATATCGACCGGGTCGAGTGTCCGCAGGCGGTGCGTGCCTACGTGCCGATCGGCGGCCGGGCGCCTGCGCACCTGGCCGCGACGGGGAGAGCGATCTTGGCATTTCTGCCGCCGGCGGCGCGCGATGCCGCGGTGCGCGCCGCGCAAATATCCGACGGCGCCGGTGCAAAGGCGTTGCTTCTGGAGATCGAACGGATTCGCCGGCGGGGCTACGCGATCAATCGCGGCGACTGGGAGCAATCGGTCGGCGCCATTGCGGCTCCGATATTCGACGCGCACGGGGATGTCATTGCCTCGATCGGAATCATATTGCCGTCGCACCGCCTGACCGCCGCCAGGGCCGCGCAAATGGGACCGTGGATCGCGGCAGCCGCCGCTGAAGTATCACACAAGCTCGGCCATCGATTGGATCGAACGCTGCCGCC
>JASHVN010000270.1 GCA_030044555.1 Xanthobacteraceae bacterium
CCACCGACCTGTTCGCGCTGCGCTACGAGGATTTCGTGCTCGAGGGCTACGACCCGCACCCGCACATCAAGGCCGCGGTCGCGGTGTGATGCAAATCATCCTCGTCGCCGCCATCGCCGAGAACGGCGTCATCGGCCGCGGCAACGCGCTGCCGTGGCGGCTCAAATCGGATATGGCGCATTTCCGCGCGCTGACCATGGGCAAACCGGTGGTGATGGGGCGCAAGACGTATCTGTCGATCGGCAAGCCGCTGCCCGGCCGCACCACGATCGTGGTGAGCCGGGAACGCACCTTCGCCGCACCGGGCATTGTGGTGGCGCCGAGCCTTGAGCAAGCCTTGACCGCCGCACATGGCGACGCGCTGCGGCGGGGGGCGGAGGCGATCGTCGTCGCCGGGGGCGCCGACATTTATATACAGGTCATGCCGCAGGCGACCCGCCTTGCCATCACCGAAGTGCACATGCACGTCGAGGGCGACGTGCATTTTCCCCCGATCGACGCGAAAATCTGGCGCGAGACGAGCCGCAGCGAGCATGATGCCGGCGAAGGCGACGCGGCCGCTTTTGCTTTTGTTCACTATGAGCGCGCGGCGGCCGATGTGCCTGCGGCAAGCGCGCAAGCCACGGGGCGGAATTAAGAATTGGCCGCCCAGCAAGGGCTTAGCGCGGCTTTTCATTGCATCGGGCCGCCCGCTCCCCTATATCCCCCCGAAACTGGGGCAGGCGCAGCGCCGCCTCGTTGGCGCTCAGGAGAGAATTGATGCCGTGGAGTAACCAGCCCGGCGGCCCATGGAGTTCGGGGCCGCGGGGACCTTGGGGCTCGGGTCCGCAACAGCAAGGTCCGCGCCCGCCGGATCTGGAAGAATTCCTCCGCCGCTCCCAGGACAAGTTGCGCAACTTTCTGCCGGGAAATTTGGGCGGCCGCGGCATCGCGCTGATTGCCCTTATCCTGGTCGGGCTTTGGGCCGCGTCCGGCTTTTTCCGGGTCGAGCCGGATGAACTCGGCGTGGTGCTGCGCTTCGGCAAATTCGTGCGGGTGGTGCAGCCCGGCCTCAATTATCACTGGCCGTATCCGATCGAGACCGCGCTCACCCCGCCGGCGCTGCGGGTGCTCAAGACCGACGTCGGCATGCAGCCGGGGGGTAACGGCGACACCGACGTGCCGGAAGAAAGCCTGATGCTCACCGGCGATGAGAACATCGTCGACATCAATTTCTCCGTGCTGTGGAGAGTCAAGCCGAATGGAGTCGGCGACTATTTGTTCAGCATTCAGAATCCGGAGAGCACCGTGAAGGCGGTGGCGGAAAGCGCCATGCGCGAGGTGATCGGTCACAACAACATCCAGCCGATCATCACCACCGACCGGCCGGCCATTCAGACCGCGGTGCAGGAACTGATGCAGAAGATACTCGATTCCTACAATGCGGGCATCGAGGTGCAGCAGGTGAACATGACGAAGGCCGACTATCCGGCCCAGGTCATCGACGCCTTCCGCGACGTGCAGGCGGCCCGCTCCGATCTCGAGCGTCTGCAGAACGAGGCCCAGACTTATGCCAATCGCGTCGTTCCGGAGGCGAAAGGCCGCGCCGCCAAGATCGTCCAGGACGCCGACGCCTACCGGGCCCAGGTTGTCGCCAACGCCAAGGGTCAGAGTTCGCGCTTCCTGGCGGTCTACGATCAATACAAGAAAGCGCCCGACGTGATCCGCCAGCGGATCTATTTGGATACGATGGAACAGATTCTTGCCGACGTCGACAAGACCTTCATCGATACCGGAGCGAAAGCGCCTGGCGTTGTTCCTTATTTGCCGCTCAATGAACTCGGCAGATCAAAGGGAGCGCCGCCGGCAGCCGGTTCATCCGGGGGAGGCAAATAATGAGAATGAGCCTTACTGGCGGCGCCGCCGCCGTGATCCTCCTCATCGCGGTCGTCATCGGCTACAGCACCTTCTTCACCGTCGACCAGACCAGTCAGGCGCTGGTGGTGCGGCTCGGCAAACCGGTGCGGGTCATCACCGAGCCGGGGCTCAACGTCAAAGTGCCCTTCATCGACAGCGTGATCTATATCGACAAGCGTCTTCTCGCCGTTGAATCCCCCGCCCAAGAGGTGATCGCCGCGAGCCAGGATTCCGGTCTCGACAATTCCAATCTCGGCGCCGAGGCCGGCGAGCGGCTCGTGGTCGACGCTTTTGCCCGCTACCGCATCACCGACCCGCTCAGATATTATCAGACGGTCGGAACGGCCGGCGCCAGTAGCCAGCTTGCGATCCTGCTCGACTCGACGCTGCGCAGCGTGCTCGGCGAGGCCACGCTTAACGACGTGGTGCGCAACGAGCGCGAGCAGCTCATGGCGAAAATGCGCGACAATTTGGATCGGAAGGCGCACGAATTCGGCATCGACGTCGTCGACGTGCGCATCCGCCGTGCCGACCTGCCGGAGCAGAACAGCGAGGCGGTCTATGCGCGGATGCAGACCGAGCGCCAGCGCGAGGCCGCCGAGTTCCGTGCTGAAGGCAGCCAGAAGGCGCAGGCTATCCGCGCCAAAGCCGATCGCGACGTGACGGTGATCGTTGCCGACGCCAACTCCCAGGCGGAAACGATCCGCGGGCAGGGCGACGGCGATGCCAATGCGATCTTCGCTCAGGCCTATGGCCAGGATCCGAACTTCTTCGCCTTCTATCGCTCCATGCGCGCCTACGAGCAGAGCATGCAGCATGGCAACACCAACCT
>JASHVN010000271.1 GCA_030044555.1 Xanthobacteraceae bacterium
CCGTCAGCCTGCATTTATTGGTGCCCCCTGGCATTGTTCAAATATCTGCCACAGCACGATTCCGTCTTTCCCCGCATCGCGCGGGAAGCCGGCGATTGTCAGTTTGTGTTCATCATGCCGAGGCATCTCCTGCGATCCCTCATCACAGGCTTTGATCCCGGCGTGACCGATCTGTTTCGCCTTCGGCTCGAGCGCGCCTTCGGCCAATTTGGTTTGCGCGCCGAGGATCACTGCTTGATCCTGCCGGGCCTCGAGCCAGAGCGCTACCTCGCCGCAACTGGCCTGTCGGACGTGTTTCTCGACAGCATCGGCTGGTCGGGCTGCAACACGACGCTCGATGCACTGGCCTATGATCTGCCGATCGTAACCCTGCGCGGGGGCCTGATGCGCGGCCGCCACAGCGCCGCGATGCTCGACATGATGGGCATGACCGCAACCGTGTGCGAATCAATCGAGGAATACGTGAAGTTGGCGGTACGTCTCGCCCGGGACCATGCCTGGCGGGCGGAGGTCAAACGCACAATCGCCGGCAGCAAGCACGCGATCTACCGCGACCGGAGTTGTATCGCGGCGTTAGAGGCGTTTCTCGACCAGGTCGCGCGATCAGATAAATCGAGATGAGACAACCCCGCTAGAGCATGATCCCGAAAAGTGGATACCGGTTTTCGGAAAAGATCATGCTCTAGCCAGGTGACTGGAACATGCAGTCAGCGCGGCGTGGAATTTTTCCGGGCGCCGTTGCTGTCGAAAGCTGACGGCCGCGGCTGTTAATCCAGCAGATGCTGTCGATTAATCCGTAGGGAGTAAATGGGTTCGGCGCATGAGCAGAAGTAAGACGGATCCGAGACAAATCCCAATCGCAACCAGCCCAGCTATCGTCAACCATCGCATGGATATCGCTTGTTCATTTCGGCCGATAACGCGATAAAGACCGTTGATTTCCACCATTTCGCTGTCGGACAACCGTTTTTTGGGCAGCGTGCGGTCGGTGTAAAAATATTTAGTCATCGCGTTGAACTCGAGTTCACTTCCGATGAACATTTCGGTCGGGTTCAGATCTGAAGTGACATGCTCGTCGGCGTCATACGGGAATTCTTGTGTGGCGCGTATGTCAACATTGTTGAAGTCCGGCCTTGTCGCGCCTGGATGAAACCAGCCCGGTGAAAACATCGCTAACGCCCCGGAGCGGGGTAGATGCGTAATCGGCTGGTTGACGATTTCGATGACCCTCTGCTCTGCCCGCGTGATTTCTGCGTGCGGCTCATCGATACTTTGTAACGTCCAGAAGATTGCGGCGGCGATTGCCAGCAAAAGGCCCGTCAAGCCGAACAGACCCACGATGCGGCCGATAGCGTGCGCCGATCTTGCGGCCGTGTCAGCGCGTACAGCCGGGGCGCTGATTTCGCGTCCGCGGCGGCCAAACCCGGTCATGGCCTGAGCCTGAAGTTCATTCGCCCACCATGAATAAAGCGGGCTAACACAACGTTAGCGAGTATTAGGCTTTACCGACGTAATAGGAGCCCCATTGCCGGCGGCGGAACTGGCAGACGCACGCGATTCGGTCTCTTCAAAGGGGTTGCAAGGCGTCCGAACGCCGAAGGTGATGTCAAGCAACGCCCAAGTGGTTTCGTTCGAGGGCGCCAGCCCCTGGCCCAAAATTGCGTCTGTGCGACGCATTGTTGCATAAGCGGTGCGGCACACACCGCCGAAAGGGCATTCATGACCGCCAACGGGTCATCGACCGATCAGCGTTCGCATAAGGGGCGTAGAATGTCCGGTTCGTTTCATTCCGCCTTGATATTCGCGTGCTTATTCACCTTTGCTACCGCGCCCAAAGCTTCGTTGCCGAGGTCCGCGATCGCATGTAGGACGTAGAGGCAGAGAGGAAGACAGCGGGCAATGTCAAAACAAGAGATGCGCGATGAGACCGAGCGCCTGGTGAAAGAGGCCTTGGAACGGAAGAACATCACCATTAAGCAGGGTCAGACTCGTATCGAGGCCAAATGCGGAAAGTGTGGAGCGCCAAATCGCGTCTGGGCCGCTCCAGGAGAGGTTCGTGTGCTGTACACGTGTAAGGAGTGTGGCGAGAAACAAAAGACCTTGTGATCGCTGAACGCCGCGCCACGGTCGTGTTTGGAGACAACAATCCGCTCAATCTGAGCGAGATTGAGCTTGCCTACCTACAGAAAGCATGAGCGCCTTGCGACGTGCGGCCGGTATCCCGTCATCGTGACCACGGTCGCGCCGTGTGAGGCGAGTGTCGAAGCGCTGCCGGCAGCGTCCGCGGCGTCCAAGCGATTTCAATCGGGAGTGCCAACCCTGGCGGCGGAGGCAGGTGCGCTAAAATTGCGCCGGCGCGAAGTGATTGATCGCGGCGAGCACGGCGAGAAGCACCAGGCCAAGGCCCAGGCTCCAGGCGATCAATTTCTTCTCGATCGGCAGCAGCGGCTCCACGGGAGCGTTGCGCAGCTCGTCGCGCAAATCCGTGCGCAAGTCCGTGTTGGTGTTTGTTTGCGGCATCATGGTCTCCTGGGAATTTTTTGTTTCGATCTGTTTGGTTGCTGCCCGACCGTCAGCTCGCCAAGGGCGGCGTCACGCCGTGGAAGAAGATCCACGAGATCGCGAGCCCAACCCAGATCACGAAGCCGAAGATGCTGAGCGCATAGACGGCGGCGAGCTTGCCGAAGCCCTGCTGGCGCAGCACCTTGAAGTCCGACAGCACGCCGATCGAGAAGAAGGTGAGGACGAAGAAGATCACCCGGAACGTGTTGGCTTCGCCGATCGCTGCCGGCACGCTCTTGGCGATGTCCGCCGGCGTGCCGAGCGCAAGGTAGAGGCCGACCGCGAAGGTGATGACGAAACCGATGACGAATTTGGGGAAGCGCTGCCAGATTTCCCGGGCCCTGGCCTTCTCCGCATCGGGCGTGGCGTTGATGTGGTTGGTCCAGATATAGCCGAGTACGAAAGCCCAGACGCCTATGAAGATGTCGATGAACACCTTGATGGTCGCCGCGGTGCCGAGAATCCAGCCGGGCTGATAGTGAATGCCGGCGGCAGCGTTCTTGGCGACGATCAGTGCATCGGTGATGCCGCCGGCGGCCACGGCGGCGCCATCGGTCTTGACCGCAAGCCCCATCCAGGCGCCGGCGACCAGCGGCTCGTGCGCCAGAAAGGTCTGCGCCACGAACGGCAGGACGAGGAGTTCGATCACGGCGAAGATCAGCACCAGTGACGAGACCAGCACCGGCACGGCAGGGCGGGCGCGGATCGCGCCGCCGGTGGCGATGGCCGCCGAGATGCCGCAGATGGAAATGCCGGAGGCGAGCGGCGCCGCCCATTCGCGGGAGAAACCGAACCACTTGCGGGCGATGAAGTACACGACCGCCCAATAGATCAGATAAGCCTCGGCGATGGCGGCGACGCCGCGCAGGATCAGCGTGCTGGCGAAGGAGAGCCTGCCGGCCGCGGTCACCGCGATGAAGCCGCCGAGAATGACGATGGCGATCTTGATGTAGAGCTCGGGCCGAACCGCTTCCTTGATCGCGGCGGCGAAGCGCGGCAGAAAATTGGCGATGATCAGTCCGACGATGAGCGCAAAGATGTAGGCGCCCTCGTTGGTCAGCCGCAACGACCAGCTGATGCCGAATTTTTTGAGTTCGGCCGGGCTCGCCGCGGCGAAGGTGGCGTAGTTTCCGGCGATCCAGCTCGCATAGGCGATCCAGAACACCGCGGTGAAGGCGAGCGCGAACCGTTTCACGTCAGCCTTGAGCGCGGCGGCGCCGGCGCTGAGCGCCAGGGTGAGCGCCACATAAGTCGCAATCAGCGCGCCGAAGCCGCCGAGCGCCGCGTAGCCCTTCGATGCCGGCCCCAGCGCTTTGCTGAAGTCGCTCCACACCGCGGTGCTTACCACCCAGCCGATCAGGTCGGCATGGACCAGCGCGGCGAGCGCCAGCACGAAAATAAACAGCCCGAGGATGACGGCGAGCCAATCCTCATTGAGGAGCGCGGACTGTTCGGCCTCGCGCGGGGCATGAATGTCGGTGAGCGTGGCGTCGGACATGATGATCCTCATCGCCGGACAGCAGCCCGGCGTTCTAGCATTGACAACGAGGCATGCGAGCCGAGGCGGTTGGCGGCATTCACCATGCCGCCAACCGGATGCTCAGGATGAAGAGCTGATTGCGACGCTGATCCACGGCGTCATCGGTCATCTCCGTGGTGGAGGAGCCCCACGAAAATGCTTCGTGGCGCTTTAGCGTTTTTCCGCGGCGCAAGCTGCTCCATCAAATCCCGCGATCCGATCAAACTATGATCGGGTAAACTAATTTCGACGGCTTGCAATGGAAGTCAATGGAGCAAACAAAAATAAGAGAAACTTGATCAAATGGAGAGCTTTAGGCGAATGAATCCGCTGGCGGCGAGTGCGCGATGAAAATGTTATTTCATCCGCGCAATTGGAAGGCGGCAGACAGAGCTGCCGCCCTGGAGTTTACGCCGCGCGCGTCGCCAGCCGGTCCATCTCGCGCTGCACCAGTTCGCGGTAGAGGCCCTCGCGGCGCATGAGCTGGTCGGGCGGGCCGTCCTGGACGACACGGCCGGTCTGCAGCACAACGATGCGGTCGAAATTGCGCACGGTGGAAAGTCTGTGGGCGATGGCGATGACAGTGCGGCCGCGCATCAGCCCATTCAACGCCTCGCGGATCAATTCCTCGGACTCGCTGTCGAGCGCGGAGGTGGCTTCGTCGAGCAGAAGAAGCGGCGCGTCTTTCAGGAAGGCGCGCGCGATGGCGATGCGCTGGCGCTGGCCGCCGGAGAGCTTGACGCCGCGTTCGCCCACTATGGTGCGCATGCCTTCCGGCAGCTTGCCGATGAAGTCGCAGCGCGCGGTGATGGCGGCCTCCTGCACCTCGTCGTCGGAGGCGTCCGGTCTTCCGTAGCGGACGTTTTCCATCACCGAGCGGTGGAACAGCGAGATGTCCTGAGGCACCACGCCGATCGCCTCGCGCAAGCTCTCTTGGGTGACGCGGGCGATGTCCTGGCCGTCGATCAAAATGCGCCCGCTCTGCGGATCGTAGAAGCGCTGCACGAGCGCGAACAAAGTCGACTTGCCGGCGCCGGACGGTCCGACCAGGCCAATGCGCTCGCCGGGTTTGAACAGCAGCGAAAAATCTTCGAAGATCTGCTCGCCGGCGCCGTAGCGGAACGTGACGTGCTCGAATTTCACGCTGGCGCCGCGGCCGACAAGCGGCGCGGCTTGGGGATGGTCGCGCAGCTCGTGCGGCACCAGCAATGTCGCCACCGCCTCGGCAAGGCGGGCGAAATGCTGGGTGATGTCGACCAGCGCGACGGCCAGATCGCGCGTGGCGCTCAGCACCGAGATGGACAGCGTGCAGGCGAGCACCACGTCGCCGGTGGTCGCATCGCCATCGTCCCACAGCATGATCGACCAGGCGAGCAGGCCGAGGGTCAGTACGATGGTCACCACGGCATGGAAGATGCGCACCTTTTCCAGATAAAACAGGCTGCGCCTCCGCGCGTCCATCTCACGGTCGATGGTGGCGTCGAAGCGGCGATGCTCGCGCAGGAAGCCACCGAAGGCGCGCACGAGCGGCATGTTGCTCACCACGTCGACCAGCTCGCCGTCGACCGCGGCTGCTTTGCTGGCAAAATCGTGGTGCAGCGGCCGGCCCGCGGCGGCGAGGCTGAACATGACGAAGACCATGATTCCGGCTACGCCGGCGAGCGCGCCGGCCATGGGCAGGCTGATGGTGCAAACGAGCGCGATGGCCGCCACGGTCGCGGCGCACGGCGGCAGCACGTTCCAGATGAACATGTTCTCCGCCGTAAACACCGCATTGGACGTGGCGGTGACGCGGCTCGTCAGCATGCCGGGGAGCCGATCGGCGAAATAGCCGGGCGAATGTCCGGTGAGATGGCGGAAAAGATCGCGCCGCAAATCCCCGGTCACGCCCACGAAGGTGTAATTCGCAATCCAGCTTGCCAGGCGCCACAGCAGATTGTCGGCGGCGATCAGCGCCACGAGCAGAAGAAATGCCGTCCACACATTGGCGGTCACGCTCAGCGAAAGCGTGTCGACCAAATACTTCACGCCGTATTGGGTGCCCACCGAGCAGGCCACCGCGCCCAGGACTGCGGCGAGGATCACTGCATGAGAGAGCGGGCGCAGGCGCAGATAACGGAAGATGAAGGCAAGGGGACGGTTTGCGTAACTGCAAAGATCGGCCATGCGTCTTTGATCTCCGCTGGTTGAGGCTGGTTTCCCCCTTGGAATCCTCCCTTCACGGTCCCAACGCCGGGAACTCCAAAACTTATCACCCCAAATCATCACTTTTCGCTACAGATAGCGACCCCACGCGTCTGGACAAACAAAGCAACCTCCGGCCGCGGCTGCCCCAACGATCTTTTTTTCAGCGATTGATCGTGAAGCACCCGGCGGGTCGGACGTAACACTCGGACGATGTTATCGACGCGGCAGGAGCGGAAAAGTTCCAGCCCGGTTCGAAAAATAAGTTCCTTGCCAGAGCGAAATTTTGGCCGTTTTCAGCGTTATTGCTTTTGTGCCGGTATCGTGGGTGGCGGGTCGCTTAGCATAAAAGAGGATGATGTATGCATATCGCTCAAATTGCGCCGTTGACGGAGGCAATCCCTCCCAAACTTTATGGCGGTACCGAGCGCGTCGTGTCGTGGCTCACTGAGGAGCTGATCGCGCTCGGTCACGATGTGACGCTGTATGCGAGCGGCGACTCGATCACGGCGGCGCGGCTTGAAGCGGTGTGGCCGCGGGCCTTGCGGCTCGACGGCGCCGTGCGCGATCCCAATGCGCTGCACATGGTGATGCTCGAGCACGTCTTTCAGCGCGCCGGCGATTACGACTTTCTGCACTTCCACCTCGATTATTATCCCTTCTCGCTGTTCTCGCGTCAGCCGACGCCGTTCCTGACGACGCTGCACGGCCGGCTCGATCTGCCCGAACATCAGCCGGTATTCGACACTTTCTCTTCAGTCCCGGTCGTGTCGATCTCCAACGCGCAGCGCCGGCCGCTGCCGCAGGCCAATTGGGTGCGTACGGTGCATCACGGCCTGCCGGAAAAGCTGTTGATGCCGAAGCCGATGAAGCCGTCCTATTTCGCCTTCCTCGGCCGCATCGCGCCGGAGAAGGGCGTCGACCGTGCCATCCGCATCGCGCAGCATTGCGGCATGAAGCTGAAAATCGCCGCCAAGGTCGATCGGGTCGACCGTGAATATTTCGACGAGCAGATCGCCCCGATGATCAAGGCATCGAATACCGAATATATCGGCGAGATCAGCGACAAGGAAAAATCGGAATTCTTGAGCGGCGCCGCGGTGCTGCTGGTGCCGATCGATTGGCCGGAGCCGTTCGGCCTGGTGATGATCGAAGCGATGGCCTGCGGCACGCCGGTCATCGCCTATAA
>JASHVN010000272.1 GCA_030044555.1 Xanthobacteraceae bacterium
TGCACCTGACCCGACCGGATCTCGAGGTCGAGACCGTCGATCGCCCGCACGCCACCAAAACTCAGTGCCACTTGGTCCAGCGTCAGGGCACCGTCGGTCGGGGGACCGAGCAGGCGAGGCAATAGGTCGGGCCGCGGGATAATCGCGCGGTGGCTTTCGAGCGGGCGGCGGTTCTTGAAATCCAGAATCTCGGCAATGCCGCCCGGGATCGCGAGCACGATGACGAGCAGCAGCGCGGCATAGAGAAATGTCGACCACGCCACCAGCGGAGCGGCGAATTCCGGCAGCACCGTCAAAAGAATTGTCCCCAGCAGCGGTCCGAGAATGGAGCTGCGGCCGCCGATCAGGATGGCAATGAAAAAGAGAACCGACAGGTCGAGGGTAAAGGCGTCCGGCGTGATGTACGATTGCAACGCGGCGAACAGTCCGCCGGCAACTCCCGCTACGGCACCGCTGAACAGGAATATGGTCGCCAGCAAGGCGGGCTTGGCGATACCGCTCGCTTCCGCCGCAACCTCCGCATCGCGGATCGCGGTGAGCGCGCGGCCAAACCGGCTCGCCGCGATGTTCGCCGTCATCCATGTGCAGATCGCGGCAAGACCAAAGGAGAAGTAATAAAGGCCCCACTCCGAGGAGAACGGCGGCGGAAAGATTGGTCCGGCTACTCCCACGCCGCCACCGGTCACGCTCTGCCAGGCGAGCGCCACTTGAGTGACGATGGTGGCAAAGCCAACCGTCGTGATGGCGAAATAGAAGGTGCGCAACCGCAGCGCCGGCAGGCCGATGATCAAGCCAAAAACGGCGCCGACCACGGCCACAATCGCCAGCGCCAGATAGGGCGGGAACGGCGGCGTCACGTTGCCGGCAACGAGGACGCTTGTCGTATAGGCGCCGAGCGTGAGCAGGGCGACCCAGCCAATCGCAATCTGCCCGGCGAAGCCTACGACCAGATTAAGGCCGGAGACGAGCACCCAATAGACGCAAGCCCGCGTTGCAATCACGCCCCAATAGCCGCCGCCGAACAGCGGCAGTGTGATGCCGAGACCGAGCAGCACGAGGAAGGGCAGCGCGGCGCCGAGTGTACTCATCGAACCGAGCGCGATTGCACGGCTCGGCTGCGACTGTGCGACCGGCGTTTCCATCAAACGCGACGCTGCAGGGCAGGGCCAGCAAGGCCCTCAGGCCACGCCAGCAGAACGATGATGAAAACGGCGAATACCGCCACGGAGGCGAAGATTCCGCCGACCAAGAAATTCGCCGCTTGCTGGAACAGCCCAAGGAGGAGACCGGCGACAACTGCACCGCGGTTATTGCCCATCCCGCCCAGCGCCACCGGTACGAAGCCGTAGAACGTCAGCAGCGGCGCATTGCCAAAGAAGGCGAGAAGCAGCTCCCCGCCGGCAAAGCCCGCGAGCGCGCCAATCGCGCCGGCGAGCGCATAGCTCGTCATGCGCAAGCTGCGCTCCGGCAGGCCGAGTGCGCGCGCAGCGTAGGTGTCTTCGGCGATGGCCAGGAACGCGGCTCCGATCAGCGTATGCCGGTAGAGCAATTCCAGGCCGACGATCACGAGCGCACAGGCGAGCATCGGCAGCCAGAATTGCTGATCGAACCCGCCGCGGGCGAGATCAAACAGCCGCGGAAACGGACGCGCGTCTGTGCCCCACTCAATCGCGGTGAACTGTTGCACCATCAGCGCCAGCGCGAGCGTGGAGAGCACGTAAAGGTGCTGATCCAGGCTTTTCAGCACCGGCCGCACGGCGACGATCTCGGTGACGATGCCGAGCGTGATGCCACCGAGCAGCGTGAGGATGAATCCGACGAAGAGCGGCATGCCCATGTGAGTGATGAACAATGAGCCGAGCACGCCGCCGAGCATCCCGAGCGCGCCAGCCGTAAAGCTGAACACGCGTGAGGCCGAGAACATCACATTATAAGTGATGCCGATCAGTGCGTAGATGCAACCGATCGCCACTCCGGACAAGACGATCGATTCGACCATGGGCTCAAGCGCCGTAACCGGGAGCGAGATTGAACGCGCCGCCCTTGAGCGAGTTGGCTTCCACCATCACCACTTCGTCGTCCGGATAGCCGTTGTGCTGCTCGGGCGTGAAGGTGATGTCGCCGTAGACGCCAGGGAATCCCTTGAGCTTATTGAGATAGCCGACGATCTGTGCCGGCTCGGTGCCGGCAGCTTTCATCGCTTGAGCGAGCATCCTCGGACTATCGTAGCCGAGCGCAATCCACCACAAGAGCGTATCGCCCATGTCGATGTTGGCGCTCTTCAGACGATCGAGGAAAGCGACGGTGCGGTCTGGAAGCTTGCCGCCCGGGGCATAGCAAACCGTGCGGAAATTGTTTGGATACACCTTCGCCCAGTATGCGGGCTTTTCCAGCAGGGCTTCCGTCTGGCCGGAGCCAAGTGTGGTCTGGCCGACGATGGGAACGTCCCATCCCATGTCGCCGCGGGTGTTGATGATGCGGGAGAGGAATCCTGCATTCACGCTCCATGGCATGATGGCTTCCGCGCCCGCGGATTGCATACGCAGAAGTTCGGGCTTGAGATCTGGATTGGCGGCGTCGACGTTGCTTTGATAAACGACTTGGGCGCCTTTGGCCTTGAGCATCGGCACATAGGCGTTGACGGACGCGGTGCCATATCCGGTGGTGTCACTGATCACCGCGACCTTTTTGGCCTTCAGAACGTCGACCACATAGCGGTTGGCGGCGGCGCCGATCTGCTGATTGGTGGGCGCATTGCGAAAGCACATCGGATATTTCTGCACATCGGTCAGGCTGTCGACCCAGCAAGGATGAACCTGCGGCGTGTTGGTGCGCGCAAGCAGCGGTACGACTGCAAGCGACTCGCCGGAATTGACGGGGCCAAACACGACGCTCACCTTCTCGCCGTGCGCCAGCTCCGCCGCGCCGTTGACGGCCTTGGTCGGGTCGCTTTGGGTATCGCGCGTAATCAGCTCGATTTGCCGGCCGTTGATGCCGCCGGCGTCGTTGATCTCTTTCACCGCCAACAGCATCCCGCGATTGATCCCGATGCCTGTGGCTGACGAGGGGCCGGTGAGGGCGGGCAGATAGCCGATGCGGATCGGCTCGTTTGCGGCGATCGCGGGTTTGGCTAGGCCGCTTGCAACTACGGCGGCACCGGCAGACGCCAGTGCTTGGCGACGTGTCAACGACATTGCGGATTCCTCCCTGTGGGTCTTGCGTCACTCCCGATTGATTGCAGACGTTTCTTGGATTTGTGCCCGTACTATAGCCCCGGCCGTGCGAGCCGAAAAGCGGTTCAATCCCGATTCGGCTTGCATGCAACGCCATTCGGTGGCGCAATGATGTAATAAGGATGGCGCGTCTCACTGCAGGCCGACAGCGCAAAGATAAAAATCACATTGGGGAGGAGCCGGAGCGATGGAGCTCGGACTCGCAGGCAAAACGGCACTCGTCACCGGTGGGAGCAAGGGAATAGGTCTTGAAACCGCACGCGCGCTCGCGCGCGAGGGCGTGAAGGTTCTTATCTGCGCGCGGCGGGAGGAGGCACTCGCCGAAGCGGCGCGCGACGTCATGCAGACCACGCAAACCAAAATCGAGACGCATTCGCTGGACGTGACCAACGTCGAGCAGATCGCGATGCTCCCGAGCGTCATCCGCGAGAAACTCGGCCGCGTCGATATACTGGTTAATAACGCGGGCACCGGCACCTACAAGCCGTTTCTCGAAGTGACCGACGAGGAACTCGTCGAAGGCATGGCGATCAATTTCTTCGCGCAATTCCGTATCTGCCAGCGCATCGTACCGATGATGATCGCGCAGGGCGGCGGTCGGATCGTCAATGTCAGCGGCGAGACTGGGATCATGACGTTGAACCCGCCGTTCCTGTCCTCTTGCACGGGGCCGGCGAAGGCAGCGGAGATCCGGCTTTCGAAGGTGCTCGCCAACGAGCTGGCGCCGCATAACATCCGCGTCAATTGCGTGATACCGGGCTTCATCAATACGCCGGAGCGCTTTGCCAAATGGGAGCGGGAGGTTGCGAAGCGAAAGCTCAGCCCCGAGGAGGCCGCGCGCGAGCGCGCGCAGTGGTCGAACAATCAAGGCGCGCCCGACACGCGCTGGGGCACGCCCGAGGAGATCGCCAATCTCATTGTCTTCGCTGTTTCGGAGGCGGCAAGTTATATCAACGGCGCCGCGCTCGTTGCTGATAATGCGATGGATAAATCGTAAAGCCACCAGACGTGGCATGCGATTGCTGCAAAGGGGAATCTTCGTGATGAACTTTCTCGACGTGAAGCGATGGCTGATTGCCTTGATCGCAATCGTTGCCGTTGCCGTCCCGGCGCAAGCGGAGACGTTCCCAAGCAAGGCAATTCGAATTATCGTGCCCTATGCGCCCGGCGGCAGCATCGATCTGACCGCCCGCGTCGTCGCAAAAAACCTCCAGGTCCGCGTCGGACAGCCTGTCATCGTGGAAAACAGGCCGGGCGCGAATGGCGAAATTGGCATCGACGAACTGATGCGCAGCGCACCCGATGGTCACACCCTCATCATTCTTTCTGACAGCCCAGTCACGATCAACGTTCATCTGTCGCGGGTCAATTACGATCCGCTCACCGATTTGGTGCCGATCAGCAAGGTGGTCAGCAGCCCGATCATTTTAGCTGCCAACCCCAAGGCGGGCATCGCATCGATCCCCGATTTGGTCGCGGCTGCGAAGGCGAAACCGCTGAGCTACGCTGTTTCATATCTCGGCTCATCGTCCTATCTGGC
>JASHVN010000273.1 GCA_030044555.1 Xanthobacteraceae bacterium
GATTTCGACAACTATTGAGACGGATCGGCACCGAATGGTTTAACAACTGCCCAAGGGTCACCTTGCAAACTCTGGCCTGCTCGCTTATGATCCAGACAACTCGAGGCGCGTACTGAGAGACTGTGTTTGCCATGTGGCACGCCACTGTCCCCGCGGCCTTAGCAGAATAGCTCATTATAAAGCGTGGCGACAGTTTCAGCGTAGCGGCCAGCGCCTAATATGATGTTGAAGCTGCGATCCCGGTATCCCTATTTGCACCTGTAAAGCAAGTGAGGGAAATCGTGGATGGCAGAAATTAGGGACGGCTCAAGGCGTGGAACTCCTCATTTCCTTTAATTTCGATGACGTGCACCTCGCCGAGGCGTTGCGCGCCAGCTTGTTCCTTGTTCAGCCGGATCAACAAATCGTACTTTCTCCGGCCTGTTACGGCGCAGTCTTCTTTGAGGAAAATATCGCCGCGGGCGTGTATGAGGCCGATGCATTTCTGCTTCTCATCGGTCCCAAGGGGGTCAGCCGTTGGCAGGAAATTGAGTGCGGCATCGCACGCGAACGCAATAAGCAGGACAGCAATTTTCCTGTTCTGGCTGTGCTCGCCGGTAACAGTCAGGTGCCTCAAAATCTCATTCCGTTCGGAATGAGTTGGATCAAATTGCCCGTCGTTACCGACCGAACCATGTTGCGCCGGCTGCTGCGTGAACTTTAGAAGATCCGAAGTGCAAGCTTAAACTTGCTGGCTCGCAGTGCGAAGCATAGCGCGCGGCCAGCTTTGGATCAGATGGTCGCCGCATCACGCGCAATGCGGCGCCCCCTCTCGCTCTGCAGCTCAAAGCGACTTCGAATCCACCACACTAGAGCGGGATGGGTTTTCTTTGAATCGTTGTCCCGCACTAGCTTATTGTTGGAGCATGATCTTTTCCGAAAACCGGTATCCACTTTTCGGGATCATGCTCTAAGTGATCTTCAGCGCCCGCGTCGTGTCATCGAACAGTTCATCGACCGCCATGCGGCGCGGGATCAGGTCTTGCCGGTAGCAGAAGTCGATGATGATCTCCAATATGGGCCGGCAGGCCTCGACGCCGAACCGATAGGGATCGAGCTCGCCGGCGTCAGGCAGGCCGGCCGCTCGCTTGCTTTCGTGCACTTGGCGAAAGATGTCCGCCACCACGTCAGGCCGCGAGCGCGACAGCTCTTGCCTGACCACCAGCATGTGATTGATCGGCACGCCGTGGTGGCGCTCGGCCCATTTCTGCGCGGCGGCATCGGCCTCGGGAATGAGATGCTTGAGTTTCGGATTCGGCAGCTTGTCGCCGACAATGCCGGCGGCGACATCGCCATCGAGCAGCATCTGCGTCAAATCCTTGCCTTCGGGCGCGCGCTTGACGATGGCAGGATCGTGATACTCGGCGACGTGCGGATCTTCGAAGGTGATCCACTCCACCTTGTTGATGTCGATGCCGTAGTCGCTCGCGAGAATCCCCCGCACCCAGGTTCCCGTCGTGACCGTGTAGGCGCGAACGCCCACCCGCTTGCCGTTGAGATCCGACGGCCCGAGCGGGCCGCGCTCTGGATTGTAGGCAATGGTGTGATGCTGGCCGCGGCTGACGACGACGGCCGGCACCAGCACGTAAGGCTTGTTATAGGCTTTGGCCTGCAAATAGGTGACGATGGCGAGTTCGGCGACGTCATAGGCCGCGTCACGCACGACTTTCTTGAACAGGTTGTTGGCAACCTTCACCTCGACGAAATCGAAATCCACCAGGTCCGAGGCAATGGCACCGCTCTTGAGCGCCTTGGTGTTCGCATAGTTGCCCAACATCGTGTGCAGCTTGAGCTTTGTCGCAGTCGCCATGAACGTAATTCCCTTATTCCCTTGTTACTTCGCTAGTGGTGCGATTCTGACATTCGCATCCCGTTTCGGCACGCTATCATGCGAATGTTGGAATCAAAGGCCACTGGCAAATATAAGTGCTAGTGGGGCTTTGGATTTGACATTCGCTACTGGAGCCAGCGGCCGGGTGGCAGCGAATGTGTCAAATCCGCTCCACCAGCGAAGGATAGAGCGTGAGCGCAGTCTTGCCGAAAATCCAGTCCTGATCCGAAGTCTTGGCAAACGCGAACGCCCTGTGCGCTGCGCCGAGGATTTCCTTTAGCGTTCCGGGCGAATTCGGGAAATTCGACCCCCAAGCGACCCGCGAGGCGCCGAACGTATCGATCACCTTGCCGAAGAAGGTCTCCGGCGTCCCCTTGCCCCACGTCTTGGTCCCCCAATTCGACGGCGTAATCTTGAGGAAGACCTGCTCGTATTTCGCCAGATCGAAGAATTCGGCTGCTGCGCTGTAGGGCGCGCCGTCCTCGAACGGCGCGCGCGCCAGGTGGTCGAGGAGGATGGTGACTTTCGGGAATTTGTCCATGATCTGGCGAAGGAGCGGCAGGCCTTCCTGCTTCATCTGCATGCAGACCGGAATGTTCTTGGCCGCCGCATGCTCCCAGAACGGATAGCTCTTCGGGTCGGCAAAGAAGGTTGCCTGGTCCGGCAGGGTTGAGCCGGTCGTGAACAACCGCATGCCGGTGCAACCGCGACCGAGGAGGGAATCAAAAGTCTTGATGGCATCGGGCGCCATCACGTCAATCGAACAGACGGCGGTGAAACGTGACGGCACCGCGGCTACGGCGTCCAACACATAGCTGTTGTCGTAGCCGTAGGCCGTGGACGAATGCACGAGCGCCGACTTGTCGACCCCGGCCTCGTCCATGGACTTGATCATGTCCTGATAGGTGGTCGGCCGCTCGCTCGACCATGTGGACTGGGTGCCGCCGAGCGGGTCCAGCGGATATTTCCTGGTATCGGGTGAGACGATGTGGGGATGGATATCGATGACGGTCATGATCGTTTTTCACTTGTTTCTGAAGGACAGGACTTTCTGGAAGACAGGACCGCGCTTAAGGATCGATATCGATGAAGACATCATCGAGACGCGGTCGCGACGGGATCAATCCTTGCTGCAGACTGTAGGTGACCAGCGCCTCGATGCTGGCACGGTTCGCCGCCATGCCATAGGGCAATGGATCGCTCATCAGCGACAGGAATTTGTGATAGCGCTTGTCCTCCGGCTTGTCGCCCTGCCCGCGCTTGATCTCCTCAAGGTACGGCTTTTTCGCCGCTACAAAAGCATTCATCAGCGCACGCGCAAGCCCCGGATGGCGTTGGATGTGCTCGTCCTTCACCACGATCAGACCGTGGATCGGATAGATGCCGGTCCGGCGGAACCAGCCGGCCTCGACCCGTTCGACGTCGGCGATCAGCTCCGGATAGGTGTCGGCGTCGGCTGCTGCAGCACCGGCCTTGTCCCAGCCACTGATCGGCGGACCAGAACGGCCGACGCCCGCCGGCCCGGTGAAGCCGGCCTGGATCTCGCCAGCCTTCATCATGCTCTGCAACGATTTGCCTTCCGGCGCGTGCACCACATTCGGCGGCAGCTTGAGCGTCGAGACGTGTTCCTCATCGTCAACCACCCACGTCACTTTTGCGGAATCGAGCCCGTATTCGTTGACGAAGATGCCGCGCGTCCAGACTCCGGTGGTCACCGAATAGGCACGAACGCCGACCTTTTTGCCTTCGAGATCCTTCGGCTGTCTGATCCCGGCGTCCGGCCGCACCGCAAAACCGCCGTGGTGGAAACGGCGCATGAGGAAGATGGGCAGCGCGATATAGGGGGCGCCGCGGGCGCGCGCGATCATATAGGTGGTGGGCGCCATCTCGCAGACGTCGAACTCGAGATCGCGCACCATGCGCCGGAAAGCACCGATGATCGGTACCACCTCGACGAAGTCCGGTTCTAGCCCTTCGATCGATACGTCTTTCGATTTGAGGGCTCGCGTATGGCCGTATGTTGCGATTGCGATCTTCAGGCGCGGCTCGTTCGCCATGTGCACTCCTGTTCCTCACACATTCTTTTTTCCACCGCCTACTCTTTCGGAATATGAGCCTTCTCGATGACGTCGCGCCATTTGGCGATGTCCTGCGCCATGCGTTCGTGCATCGCTTGCGGCGAGCTGCCGCGCGCATCGATGCCGAGAGCCCGTGATTTCTCCTGAATATCCGGCGCGGCAAGGGCACGATTGATGGCAGCACTGAGAAAATTCACGATTGCAGGCGGCGTACCGGCAGGCGCGCCGACCCCGTTCCAGCTGGTGACGACGTAGTTCGGGAAACCGCTTTCCTTGGCGGTCGGCACATCCTTGAGTAGCGGATCGCGTTCTTCGCCAGACGTGGCGATAATGCGCACTTTGCCGGGAGCGATCACCGGCTTGAGCGCGGCATAGAAGTCGAAGCCGAGATCGACATCGCCACGCAGCAACGCGGTCACGAGGTCCGGCGTCGTGCGATAAGGAATGATCGTGTAGTCGGCGCCGGTGACTTCCTGGAACAGATGCGCCGAGAGGTTCTGGGTGCTGCCGGGATTGATGGCGCCGAGGTTGAGCTTGCCCGGATGCTTGCGCGCGGCATCGACGATGTCCTTAAGCGTCCGGTACGGCGCTTTGTCGGGCACCGCGAGCAGCATCTCAAAGCTCGCGGCGACCGAAATCTGTGTGAAATTTTTCAGCAGGTTATAGGGAAGATGGCTGAACAACGACACACTGATCGACTGCCCGTTGCCCATCTCGCCCAGCGTATAGCCGTCTGGCGGCGCGTGCAGCACCTCGGTCATGGCGACGATCCCACCAGCGCCCGGGCGGTTTTCGATCACAAATTGCTGCTTCAGCTCTTGGCTGAGCTGGTCGGCCAGCAGCCGCATCGTCAGATCGCCGACGCCACCCGGACCATACGGCACAAAAACGCGCACTGGCTTTTGTGGATAGCCGGCGGCTGTCAGCGCGCCCGCGGACAAGGTCACGGCCAGAAAGGCCGCCGCGCCGGCGATCGCCGCCGCGCGAGCGCGGCGCCACGAAATGCGGACGAATTTTGGGCTGGCCCGTTCGCCGTCCAAGTGCGCTCTCCCCGCTGCTTTCTATTGCTTAGCCACTTTTGCTATTGGCGGGGCTTCGCTGGTCGACCAGCGTCGCCGTTGCGCTTGGCGACGGTTCAGGAAACCCCGCACCTCATCGATTCCATGCCTGCGTCAAGAAACGCCAATCGAAATCATGCCCGCCGTCATAAGTTTTTGCTATAAACGGTTACGACTTTAGCCCCCGCAGCGAGGAACGGTCGGCAGGGTTTCCGCTATGATTGCGCGCGACGTTCCTTCATTACGGCAGCTCCGTGTGTTCGAAGCTGTGGCCCGCCTCGAAAGTGTCAGCGCTGCCGCCAGGGAGGTAAATCTGTCGCAACCCGGCGTGACGCAAGCGATCCACGCATTGGAAAAACGTGTGGATGCGCAGCTGTTCGAGCGCCGGCGCACCGGCTGTTATATTACCAACCTCGGCATCGTTCTGTTGCCGCGGGTGCAGCGCCTTTTGCAGCATCTTGGCTCCGCTTTGGCTGCCGTCGGCGGCGCTGCGTCAAGCGACCGGCAAGGCATGGATGCAACGCTGAACAGAATCACAAGGCCGCAACTGCGCAGCCTGATCGCGGTGTCCGAGAACCCCTCGTTCGATGCGGCCGCGCGGTCGCTGCGAATTTCCGAGCCCTCCCTGCACCGTGCTGCCCGGGAATTGGAACGCGAGTTGCGGCGGGGTTTGTTTCAGCGCACGGCCCGCGGAGTGACGACCACGCCGATGGGCTCCGAGCTTGCCCGGCGATGCCAGGTGGCGCTGCGGGAAATCGAATACGGTCAGGAAGAGCTGCAGGCGGTGCGCGGCAACATCGTGTCCCGCATCGCCATCGGCAATATTCCGCACTCGGCCACGCAGATCCTGTCGAACGCCGTCAAGGAATTGCTGTCGAAATATCCCACCGCCCGCGTGCAGATCGTCGATGGGCATTATGAGGATTTGTTGAACGATCTGCGCGCCGGCAAACTCGACATTCTGTTCGGTGTTCTCAGACGGCCGGATTGGGCGGCCGATGTGCAGGAGGAGCTGCTTTTCGCCAATCATTACGTCGTGGTCGCACGAGCCGGCCATCCTGTGTGCAGGATGAAACGCCCGAACTTGCGGGATCTCGGCCGCTACGACTGGATCATGCCGGGACCGATGACGCCGCGCCAGCACGCTTTGCGCCGCCTGTTGGGGAGTCGTTCGGGGGGACCAAAGGTCAGCGTCGAAACGACCTCGTTGCAGATCTACCGAACGATATTGGCAGCGACCGACCAGTTGACCTTGATGTCGCGATTTGAGGCGCAGTTAAATGACGCCTCGCTCGTGGTGCTGCCCTTTCGCTCTCCGCATTTGCGCCGATCCGACGGCATTGCCACGCGCGTCGGCTGGCAGCCAACGAAGATCCATTTGCAATTTATCGATCTTTTGAAATCGGAGGCTCGCCGTTTGGGTGCCGGGCTTAAATCTCAGGCCGCATAGCGATCTCAACCCCATGCGACAGCATAGCGGCGGGCTGCTAAACACGCTGCCGTGCGCAACGTAACGAGAGTCCATCAATGGAAAGACATCGGCCGGTCGTCGTCGTCGAAGACGACGTGTGGACGCGCTTGCTTGGAGTGGTTCTCGATGCCAGCATCAGCGAGGAAAGATGGGCGGCGTTCGCCGATTTTATGTCGCCTGACTTGCCGGATTTTCGAATGTGGTGCGAGAAGCTCAGAACAACGGCCGCCGCGATCTATCCGAGCGATGTCAAACTCGTCTCCGCGGAAGAGCTGCACCGCCATCTCGCATCGGCGGAAGCCATCGTGACCGAGTCACTCAAGATTGGCGAGGAAGAGCTCGCTTTGGCGCCGCATCTTAAAGTCGTTCACAAATATGGGGCCATCTTTCGCAACATCGACGTGGCGGCGTGCAAGGCGCGCGGCGTAAAGGTCCTGGGCGTGCGCCGCCGGGCCAACATTTCCTGCGCCGAGCATGCCTTCGCCTTGATGTTGACGCTGGCGAGACGAATGAACGAGTTGAGCGGATTGATCAGCGTCGATCAGCTGACCGCGATGGGGCGCAGATACACACCTTTCGACCGACGCCACACGCCGGGAGCGAATTGGGGCCGCTTCGCCGGCCTGCGTCCTCTTAATGGCAGCACGATCGGCATCATAGGGCTAGGCGAGATTGGACGTGAGATCGCGCAACGCGCCGCCGCGTTTGGCATGACTGTGTTCTATTTTCAGCGAACCAAGCTTCCTCGGGCGGATGAGGAGAGCCTCAACGTGACCTATCGTCCGCTGGAATTGCTGCTGGCGGAAAGCGATTGGGTCATTCCCCAACTTCCACTGGATTCCTCGACACTCCATTTCCTCAATCGCGAGCGACTCGCCGCCATGAAGCCCGGCGCCTGCATCGTCAACGTATCGCGAGCGGAGGTGATCGATCGCCAAGCGCTGCTTGAGGTGCTGCGGTCCGGTCACCTGGGCGGCTTTGCGCTCGACTCGCAATATGAGGAGCCAGGGCGCCCCGACGACGAGCTATTGTCTTTTGCCAACGTTGTTCTCACGCCGCACATGGCCGGGTCACCGCGAACCAATGGCCTCAATGATATTGAAGATATTATTCGGGACCTCGCCGAAGCTCTGGCGATCTGAGACGACCGAGGTCCTGGCGTCCTAACGGCAGCTCTGCCGCAGGAGGCAGCGACGCGCAAAGTCCACAAATTTTCAGGGCACCTGTTTTCAGGACACCTGTTTTTAGGACACCTGCCTGTCGCGGCCTTGCCAGTACGTGTTGCGCAACGCCTTTTTGTCGATCTTTCCGTTGAACAGGCGCGGCAAGCTCTCGACGAAGTCGATGCTTCGCGGTTTCTTGTAGCTCGCGATCCGCGTGCGCGCATGCTCGATTAAATCCTGCTCGTTGGCGCGGCCACCCGGACGAAGCTGCACGCACGCCTTGACCGACTCGCCCCAAACCGGGTCGGGAACGGCGATCACGGCGACTTCGGCCACATCGG
The DNA here is from genome assembly GCA_030044555.1 of Xanthobacteraceae bacterium. Lineage (GTDB taxonomy): Bacteria > Pseudomonadota > Alphaproteobacteria > Rhizobiales > Xanthobacteraceae > BOG-931. Next base: position 7,982 of record JASHVN010000273.1, read on the forward strand.
GATGCGCGCGCAGCGCCTCTTCGACCTCCCACGAATAGATGTTTTCGCCGCCGGAAATAATCATGTCCTTCTTGCGATCGACGACATAAACGAAGTTGCTGTCGTCGATGAAGCCGAGGTCCTGCGTATGCATCCAGCCGTCGCGCACGACCTCGGCCGTCAAAGTGGACTTGTTCCAATAACCGCTCATCACAGTTGGCGAGCGGAAGAGGATCTCGCCGATCTCTCCCGGCGCGCACGCCGTCCCGTCCAGACGCACGACCTTCACTTCGTTGCCAAGCGCGGGCTGCCCTGCCGAGGCGAGCCGGCTGCGTTCGGTCTCGGACCCGTCGAGCAAATGCTGATGCGCCTTGAGGACCGTACCCAACAGGCATTCGGTCATTCCGTAAACCTGCACGAATATCGGCCCCATCCGGTCGATCGCGCGCCGCAACAGCGGCACCGGCATCGGCGCAGAGGCATAATGCACGCAGCGCAGCGTGCTTACGTCGTAAGGCCTGGCATCAAGTGCCTCGAGCAGGCGGCCAACCATCACCGGCGCGAAATGCGCCGCCGTCACCCGCTCCTTCTCGACGGTCCGCAGAATATCGTCGGGGTCGAATGCGGCCTTGAGGACGACCGGAGCACCCATCAAGCTGAAACCCATCTGCTCGATCTTGCCGCCGAGATGAAACAGCGGCATCACGATCAGCGCCTTGTCGGTCGCGAGCATGCCGCCTTCGTGCGCCAGCATGCGCGTCGCCTCGACCATGGCGCCATGGCTGATCATCACGCCCTTGGCGCCGCCCGTCGTGCCACTGGTGTACATCAGATAGGCGATGTCATCACCCGTTGGCGCGGTGGCGGGAATATCGGCGCTTGCTTCTGCGATCAATTGCTCGAAGCTTAATGCGTCGGAAGCGTCACCGCCGATGGCGATGCGCAGGCGAATGCTGCCGATCGCGGCGGCGATGGCGTGAGCTTCTTTGGCAAACTCGGCCGCGTAGATCAGCGCGCTTGGCTGGCAATCCTGGCAGATCGCCGCCAGCTCCGGCTGCGCCAGACGGCTGTTCAGATTGATGGTGACGAAACCGGCGACCTCACCGGCGCCGAAGCATTCAACATATTCGCTGCAGTTGCGCGCCAGAATCGCAACGCGCTCCTGCTTGCGCAATCCGTTCGCCAACAGCGCGTTGGCGAGCCGAAACACGCGCGATGCCTGCTGCGCAAATGTGAATCGCTTCTCTTCGAACAGCAGCGCCGGTTGCGGACCGTATAACGCGAGCGCGCGCTTGATCAGATCGCCACAGGTCAACGACATTCGAAACGAGCCCCTCCCGCTGCGCCGCACAAGACGGACGAACGCCGTCGGACCATCGTCGCGGACATACCTGCCTCCTTTATCACACCAGCGTTTTGTTGCGCGACACGGTCTTGCCGCTAGTATGGAGTGGCTAAGCCACACGGCACAAAACAAACTTGATCGGGAGGGAGCGCAAGATGAAACGAGGGCTATTCTTCTGTCTGTTCGCAGCGCTGATGTGGGCTGCGACGCCCGCCCACAGTCAACAAATGTCGAAACCCTATCCGACCCGGCAAGTGCGCATTGTCGTGCCCTACCCGCCGGGCGGTCCGAGCGATCTCATCGGCCGGATCGTGGCGCAGAAGCTGGGAGAGCGGCTCGGGCAATCGTTTTTCGTTGAGAACGCCAACGGCGCCAGCGGCGCCGTTGGCGCGGGTCAGGTCGCGCACGCGGCGCCGGATGGCTACACGCTCTTGATCGTGACCAATGACTTTGCGGTCGCCTCTGTGACCAATTCGAACCTGCCCTATGATCCGGTCAAGGACTTCTCGCCGATAACCATGATCTCCGCATCGCCGTCGGTGGTGGCGGTGAATCCGTCGGTGCCGGCGCATGATATGAAAGAGCTGATCGATCTGGTGAAAGCGACGCCGCAAAAGTACAACTATGCCGCGATGGGCATCGGCTTTGGCCAACTAAGCTCCGAGCGCTTGTTCACACTGGGTTTGAAGCTCGACGCCCTACCGCGGGTTCCCTTCAACGGCGCCGCGCCTGCGATCAATGCGACGCTCGCCGGCGACACGCCTATCCTGTTCATGGGATTGCCGCCGGTGGCGCCCTACCTTGGCTCCGGCAAATTGCGCGCACTTGCGGTCACCAGCGCGACCCGAAGCCCGGCCTATCCGCAGATTCCGACCTTGCGTGAAGAGGGAATACTGAATCAGGAATCCGATCTCATCATCGGTCTGGTCGCGCCGGCCGGAACTCCAGCCGACGTCATTGCCTTCCTGCAAAAGCAGATCGCCGAGATCCTTGCCCTGCCTGACGTGAAGTCGACGCTCGCCAAATTCAGTTTCCAGCCGGTTGGCAGCACGCCTTCGGCCTTCGCCGGTGCGATCAAGAACGACATCGCGGTCTGGGGCAAGGTGATGGAAGACGCGCACATCCCGCGCAACTGATGCGTCACCATGCGGCAATAACTGCGCGGGTAAGGATTATCTGACGGCTCGATTGCGGCGCGACCAAGCGACGGCGGCGGCCGTTCGGTGCGAACACCGATTGACGCCCGGCGTTGCCGCATCTAACCCGGCGCCGCAGGAGCCAGCGGATGAACGAGAAGGAAAAGGCAGCGCTTGCATCGATTGCCGCGTCGGCGGGGCTGACGGCGGCGAAGGCTTTCGTCGGCCTGCTCACCGGCTCGCTCGCCATTCTGTCGGAAGCCGGCCATTCTTTGATCGACCTGGCGGCGACCGTGCTCACCTATTTTGCCGTCCGCATTTCCGGCAAACCGGCCGACGCGGAACATCAGTACGGTCATGGCAAGATGGAGAGCGTCACCGCGCTCGCCGAGACCGCATTGCTGTTCCTGCTCACCGGCGTGGTGATCTGGGAAGCGCTGCAGCGTCTCACCGGTCAGGCGCACGCCGTCAAGGCAACGCTTGCGGCTTTTGTCGTCGTGGCTTGCTCGATCGTCATCGACTTCTTTCGCGCCCGAACGCTTGGACGCGTTGCGAAGGCCACCCACAGCGAGGCGCTGCAGGCCGACGCGCTGCATTTCTCCTCAGATATGTGGTCGTCGGTTGCGGTGTTGATCGGCCTCGGCGGCGTCGCCCTCGGCTATCCATCGGCCGACGCCATCGCGGCGCTGGTCGTCGCCATCTTCATCTGCATCGCCGGCTGGCGGCTCGGGCGTCGCACCATCGACACCCTCACCGACACGGCGCCAGCCGGCATCAGCGAGCGCGTGACCGCGATCGCGCGCCGAATGCCCGGCGTCGTCGGCGTCGACCGCGTGCGGGCGCGGCCCGCCGGCGCCGTGCTGTTCGTCGATCTCGGTGTCGGCGTCAGCCGCACGCTGGCGCTTGACCGGGTCTCGGCCATCAAGGAACGGCTCACCCGCGCCATCCGCGAGGCGATTCCGCAGGCTGAAGTGACCATCACCACCGAGCCGCGCGCGCTCGACAACGAGACCGTGCGCGAGCGCGTGATGACAATCGCGCGTAACCGTGGCGTCGCCATTCATCACGTCGCGGTGCAGGCGATCTCTGGCCGGCTCTCGGTATCGGTCGACCTGGAAGTTGAAGGGACGCTGC
>JASHVN010000274.1 GCA_030044555.1 Xanthobacteraceae bacterium
TACGCGCCTTTTGCGCGCGCTTCGTGGATCGCCTTCCACAACACTTCCGGGGTCGCCGGCATGTCGATGTGTTTGATGCCGAGCACCGAGAGCGCGTCGACCAGCGCATTGGCGACGGCAGGCATGGCGCCAACGCAGCCGGCCTCGCCGGCGCCCTTGACGCCGAGCGGATTGGTCTTGGTCGGCACCGGATTGGAATCGACATGGTAGGCGGGAAGGTCGCTCGCCCGCGGCATGGCGTAGTCCATGAACGAGCCGGTGAGGATCTGGCCCTGCTCGTCGAATTTGATGTCTTCCATCAAGATCTGGCCGACGCCCATGGCGACGCCGCCGTCGACCTGGCCGTGCAGCAGCAGCGGATTGATCACCGTGCCGACGTCGTCGACCACGTTGTAGCGCACGATCTCGACTTCGCCGGTGTCCTCGTCGATCTCCAATTCGCAGACATGACAGCCGTTCGGATAGCTCGCCGCCTTGCCCTGATAGATCGCCGTGGAGATGAGGCCGACCTCCATGCCCTCAGGCAAATTCTTCGGATCGATCGAAGCTTTGGCGACTTCCTTGATGGTCATCGTCTGGTTGGTTTTCTGGCTGGAAAAGATGCCGTCGGCAAATCTGATGTCGGCGACGTCAACTTTGAGCATTTTGGCCACGATAGCCTTGGCCTTGGTCTCGATCTTCTCCGCGGCCAGCGTGAAGGCCGAGCCGGAAAACGCCGCCGAGCGCGAACCGCCGGTGCCCTCGGCGAAAAACACCTGATCGGTGTCGCCCTGGATGTAAGTCACTTCATTCGGGTCGAGGCCGAGCTTGTCGCAGACGACCTGCTTGAACGCGGTCTCGTGGCCCTGGCCCTGGTTGATGCTGCCGGAAAAGATCGACACCGAGCCGGTGCGGTCGAACCTGATCTCGGCGCCTTCAAGCCCGGCCGCGGCGGAGCGTTCGATGGTGTTGGAGAAGCCGAGGCCGCGCAGCTTGCCGTTTTTGCGCGATTGCGCGCGGCGCGCCTCGAAGCCGCGTTTGTCGGCGACTTCGAGCGCCATGTCCATGTTCTTTTCGAACTCGCCGCAATCGTAGGTGAAGGTGACGCTGGTTTTGAACGGCATGGCGCTCGGCGCGATCGTGTTGCGGCGGCGCAGGTCCGCCGGATCAATCCCGGTCTGGTCGGCGGCGAGGTCGACCATGCGCTCGATGATGTAGCCGGCTTCCGGCCGGCCGTTGCCGCGATAAGGCCGCACCGGCTGGGTGTGCGTGAACACGGCGGAGACATCGACGTAGGATGCCGGCGTTTTGTAGACGCCGGCCAGCGTGCCGAGATTGCCGGTGAAGGCCGGCATGCCGACCTGCAGATAGGCGCCGATCGCGGCGATGATCTTGGCGCGGAAGGCGAGAAAGTTTCCGTCCTGGTCGAGCGAGAGCTCGGCGTCGGTGACATTGTCGCGGGCCTGTGCGTCGCAGAGAAAAGACTCCGAACGCGTCGCCACCCATTTGACCGGGCGGCCGGTCACTTTGGCGCCCAGCAGGACCAGCGCGCATTCGTTGTAGACGGCGGATTTCATGCCGAAGCTGCCGCCGATGTCGCCGCAGACCACGCGAATCTTGCTGTCGGGCACTTTCAGCACATAGTTCGACAGCTCGGTCTGAAAGACGTGCGTGCGCTGCAAGGTCGTATAGATCGTGTAGCGGCCTTCGATCGGCTCAAACAGGCCGATGCAGCCGCGCGGCTCCATGGTTGCCGCCGTCACACGGTTGATGACGAAATGATGCTTGACGATGTGGGCGGCCTTGGCGAAGGCGGCGTCGGTTGCTTCCTTATTTCCTTCGATCTGGATAAAGCCGATATTGTTCGGGCAATCGTCCCAGACGAGCGGCACGTCGGGTTTGACCGCATCGCCGGTCGAGACGATCGCCGGCAGCGCCTCGTAATCGATCTCGATCAATTCCGCCGCATCGACCGCTTGATAATAAGTCTCGGCGACGACAAAGGCGACGTAGTCGCCGATCATGCGGACGCGGTCTTCAACGAGAGCCGGGTAGCGCGGCCGATAGCCGGGCGCGCCGTCGCGGCGCTTGAGGCCGCCGGGAACCGGCAGATCGCCGAAGCCCGCCTTTTTGTAATCGGCGCCGGTCAACACCGCGAGCACGCCGGGCGCGGCCTTGGCCTTCGACGTGTCGATCGAACGGATGCGCGCATGGGCGTGCGGCGAGCGCAGCACATAGCCAAACGCCATGCCGGGAAATACCATGTCGGCGACGTAGCGGCCGCCGCCCTTGACGAGCCTCGGGTCCTCAAATCGGGGAACCGGCTGGCCGATGGCAAATTCACCCATTGTCTTCCTCACAGTCCGCCGTCGCGGCGTGCTTTGCCGATCCACACCCCTGTGGTGGCTGATTTTTCAGACGCTCCGGCGAAAAGCCGGGCACTTCATGAAGGCGTCCGGTCTTACCGCGACTTGGCAAGGCCTTCAATCGGGCCCTTCAATCGGGACGTGGTCGGGAGTACGGTGCGGCATCGGTGCTATGCGAATGGATCCGCTTCCATGCCCGAGACGTTCGAGTCCGCCTTGCAAGCCCGCGTCGAGACGATGCTCGACGCCTGTACCCGTTGCGGCAAATGCGTCGAGGCCTGCCCGGTCGCCGACGCGGCCGGGGTCAACGCAGAGCCGCGTGTCGTCATCGACGGCGTCATCGACATCCTTCGGCTTGGCTTGCATCTCGGCGCCGGCAATGAGGCGGCGCGCAAATGGGCGAGCGGCTGCGTGCGTTCCGGCGATTGCATTGAAGCGTGCGACTATGGAGTCAATCCGCGCTTCCTGCTCAGCATGGCGCGTGCCGCCATGGCGCGCAGCAAGGATGAGGCGGCGACGCTGCGGCGCCGCGGCGTCGAAGGCTTTCGCCATGTCGCGCGCGACGTGAACGCCATGTCGCGGCTGCAGCTCGACGACGCGCTGCTGGCGCGATTGGGGCAGACCTCGAAGGAGCCTCGCGCGGACGGCCCTGCGGATTTCGTTTTCTACACCGGCTGCAACGTGCTCAAGACGCCGCACATCGCGCTGCTCGCGCTCGACATCATGGACGCGCTCGGCATCAGCTATGAGGTCATGGGCGGCCCGACGCATTGCTGCGGCGTGCAGCAGCTGCGCGCGGGCGACTTGGCGACCTTCGGCCGCATGGCCGAGACCACGCTCGA
>JASHVN010000037.1 GCA_030044555.1 Xanthobacteraceae bacterium
GCGCGCATTCGTTCCATAGAGGTGACGGCGGCGCGTGCGATGCCCGGCGTGCTCGCGGTGCTGACCGGAAAGGATGCGCTCGCCGACGGGCTCACGCGCATTCCGCACGCCGCCGCTCCCGGCACGCCGCCCGATATCGTGCTGAAGAACCGCGACGGCTCGCCGGTGCCGGCAGCGCCGCATCCCGTGCTGCCTGCCGACCGCGCCCGTCACGTCGGTCAAGCGGTCGCCTTCGTCATTGCCGAGACCATCGCGCAGGCGAAGGATGCCGCCGAAAAAGTGATGGTGGATTACGAGCCGCTGCCGGTGGTGACGCAGGGCTACGACAGCGCCGAAGGCGGCGCGCCGCGGCTCTATGACGACTTGCCGAACATCATGATCGACGCCGAAGTCGGCGACAAAGCTGCGACCGACGCCGCGTTCGCGCGTGCCGCTCACGTGACGCGGCTCGACACCTGGATCAACCGTGTTACCGGCGTACCGATGGAGCCGCGCTCCGCGGTGGGCATCTATGACCCGGCGAGCGATCGCTACACGCTCTACGCTGGCTCCGGCGGCATCGTTCGTCAGAAGAAGGAGATCGCACAAATTCTCGGCGTGCCGTTCGAGTCCGTGCGCGTCATCGCCAAGGAAATCGGCGGCAATTTCGGCACCAAGAACAGCTTTTTTCCCGAATTCGCCATGGTGGTCTGGGGCTCCAAGCGGGTCGGCCGGCCGGTGAAATGGACCGCGGAACGCCACGAGGCCTTCATCACCGATTACATGGGCCGCGACCTCACCGTTTCGGCGGAACTGGCGCTCGATGCGGAAGGCCACTTCCTGGCGCTGCGCTCATCGAACCTGAGCAATGTCGGCGCCCATTCGGGCTCCTACGTGCCGCTGGTCAAAGGCGTTGGCCTCGCCACGTCCGGCTATCGGATTCCCGTCACGCATATTCGCGCCCGCGCCGTGCTCTCCAACACCATGTGCACGACGCCGTATCGCAGCGCCGGCCGCCCGGAAGTGATCTATGTGATCGAGCGGCTGATCGACAAAGCCGCGCAGGAGCACGGCTTCGACCGCGTCGCGCTGCGCCGGCGCAATCTCATTCCGCCCTCGTCGTTTCCTTACAGAAATCCGCAAGGCATCACCTACGATAGCGGCACCTATCGGGTGGTCATGGACCGCGCCATGGAGCTTGGCGACTGGAAGGGATTCAAAAAGCGCCGCGCCGAAGCGCGCAAACGCAACCGGCTGCGCGGCATCGGGCTTTGCTACTATCTCGAGACCACCGGCGGCTATCCGCGCGAACGCGCCGACATTACCGTGCAGCCGCAAGGCAAGGTCGATGTCGTGGTCGGCACGCTGTCGAGCGGCCAAAGCCACGAAACCACGTTCGCGCAGTGCGTCGCCGAATGGCTCGGCGTGCCGTTCGATGATGTGCACATCAACGAGAGCGATACCGACATCGTCAAGGAAGGCGGCGGCTCGCACTCCGCCCGCTCAATGCGCCTTGCCGGCATCGTCATGGGCCAAGCCTCCGACGCGGTGATCGACAAGGGCAGAAAGATCGCCGCCAACATGCTGGAAACCGCCGAGGATGATATCGCCTTTGCCGGCGGCCGCTTCACCGTCAAGGGCACTGACCGTTCGATCGGCATTTTCGACGTGGCGAAAGCGGCGGCAAACGGCGACAAGCTCGTTCCGGAGGATTTGCACGGCCCGCTCGCCGCCACGGCCGACGAGACCATCCGCCAGCTCGGCTTTCCCTACGGCTCCCATGTCTGCGAAGTGGAGATCGATCCGGACACCGGCGCGCTCGATATCGTGCGCTACACCGCAGTCGACGATGTCGGCCGCGCCATCAACCCGATGGTGGTGGACGGGCAGACCCATGGCGGCGCCGCGCAAGGCATCGGCCAGGCCGTCTGCGAGCTTTGCGCCTACGACGCGGAAGGGCAGCTCTTATCGGCGTCGTTCATGGATTATGCCGTGCCGCGCGCCGGCACCGTGCCGTCGTTTACAACCGACATCAGCCAGGTGCTGGCGCCGACCAATAAACTCGGCGTGCGCGGCGCCGGCGAGGGCGGCACCACCGGCGCGCTCGGCGCCGTCACCAATGCGGTGGTCGACGCGCTCGCCGAATTTGGCATCACCCATATTGAGATGCCGGTGACGTCGGAGCGCATCTGGCGCGCGATACAGACAGGGAAACGCGCTGACTCTATTCCGTCATCCTGAGGTGCCCGCGCGCAGCGCGGGCCTCGAAGGATGCGGCCCGAACGCCTCGGCCGTCGTCCTTCGAGGCTCCCCCCGATCAAGTCGGGGGTCGCACCTCAGGATGACGGGTCCAATTCAAAAGGAGTAACCACGACAATGCCTGGCATTCTCACCAAACAAGATGGACAGATCCTGCGCATCACGCTCAATCAGCCCGACCGCGGCAACGCCGTGTCCGACCAGATGGTGGTGGAGCTGACCGGGATCATCCAGGGCGCGGAAAAGACGTCGAGCGTTGTCGTGCTGCGCGGGGCGGGCAACGATTTTTGCGTCGGGCGCGCCACCATGGGACAGCGGCCAC
>JASHVN010000275.1 GCA_030044555.1 Xanthobacteraceae bacterium
ATCCGGCCGATGCAGCTGATAAAGATCGATCCAATCGGTCTTGAGTCGCCGCAAACTCGCCTCGGCCGCCTGCATGATATAGCGCCGTGAGGCGCCGCGCAGTTTTCCGGATTCGTCCATCGGCAGACCGAACTTGGTCGCCAGCACGACATCCTTGCGCCGTGGCCCGAGAATTTGTCCCAAACATTCCTCGGAGCCGCCTCTGTTGCCATAAATGTCGGCGGTGTCGATCAGCGTGATGCCGAGATCGAGCGCCTTGTCGACAACCCGGCGCGACGCGGCGAGATCGATGCGGCCGCCGAAATTGTTGGCGCCGAGCCCGACAAGCGAAACGTCCGGGCCCAAATTCCCGAGTTTTCTTTTCTGCATTGTTATTTTCCACTACCGGGACGAGTCTCGGCAGAAAATCCCGCCACGATATCTAATGCGCTTGCCGCATTTTATCTTGCAGGTTCAGGCTCCAAACATTGCTCGTGCCAAATACCGGGTATCCCCTTCAATTTATAAAGCTCATCGCTCCGTGATAAAAACCCACCGATTCAACCTCTGCGACGAGTCCGGCATATTCAAGCTGATTCGATCCAAGCTTGTTATGAAATTTCCAGTTTCGTCTGAAGCTCTCTAATGAATCGCGCGACGCAATCCTGACTTTCGTTCCTTCGGGGAACTCGGCCGTATACGATCCGCGTGTTTTTCCCATTTGCCGTCTCGGTCATTGATCATCCGATGACCTCATCGCGGCCATTTAGCGTAGCCAGCCCTGGTTAGCCGCTGACATTGTAGGCGGCGATCGCCGCCATGTTGACGAGCTGGGTGTCGTTGGCCGACAGCGACACGATCTGCACCGAGCGGTCGAGGCCCACCAGCATCGGGCCGATCACGGTGGCGCCGCCGAGCTCCATCAACATTTTGGTCGAGATGGAAGCCGAGTGGAATGCCGGCATGATCAGCACATTGGCGGGCCCGGACAGCCGGCAGAACGGATAGGCCTCGCGCAGCTCCATGTTGAGCGCCACGTCGGCGGCCATGTCGCCGTCGTATTCGAAATTCACCCGCTCGCCATCAAGGATGCGCACCGCCTCCTGCACCCGCTCCGAGCGTTCGCCGGACGGATGGCCGAAGGTCGAAAATGCCAGCAGCGCCAGCCGCGGTTCGTAGCCGAGCGAGCGCGCCACGCTGGCCGCCTCCTTGGCGATTTCGGCAAGGTCCTGCGCGCTGGGCATCTCGGTTACCGCGGAATCGGCGACCAGCACGGTGCGCCCGCGCACGAGCACCAGGGAGATGCCCATCACGCGATGGCCGGGCTTGGGATCGATGCAGCGGCGCACATCTTCGAGCGCGACCGAGAAATTGCGGGTGACGCCGGTCACCATGGCATCGGCATCGCCGAGCGCCACCATGCAGGAGGCGAAATGATTGCGGTCCTGATTGACCAGCCGCTGGCAGTCGCGCTGCAGGAAACCGTGCCGCTGCAGCCGTTCGTACAGATATGCCGCGTAAGCCGCATTGCGCCGCGACAGCGCCGCATTGATGATTTCGATGCCGCCGCCCAGTTCGACGCCCAGTTCCTTGGCGGTTTCGCGTATCGGACCTTCGCGGCCAACCAGCAGCGCCGTACCAAGCCGCTGGTGCACGAAGCTTGCCGCCGCGCGGATCACCTGTTCCTCTTCGCCCTCGGCGAAGACCACGCGCCGCGGACGGCGGCGGAGCCGCTCGTAAACGCCGGTCAGCACACCGGCAATCGGATCGCGGCGGCTGCGCAATTGCTGGCGATAGGTCTCCATGTCGTCGATGGGCCGCCGCGCCACGTTCGATTCCATCGCCGCCTTTGCCACCGCCGGCGGGATATCGGAAATCAGCCGCGGGTCGAACGGCACCGGAATGATGTAGTCGGGACCGTATTTCGGCCGCGCGCCGTAAGCCGCAGCGACTTCGTCAGGGACGTCCTCACGGGCAAGCGCGGCAAGCGCATGAGCCGCCGCGATTTTCATCTCCATATTGATGGCGCGCGCACGCACATCGAGGGCGCCGCGGAAGATGTAGGGAAAGCCGAGCACGTTGTTGATCTGATTCGGATAGTCGGACCGGCCGGTCGCCATGATGGCGTCCGTGCGCACTTCGGCCACTTCCTCCACGGTGATTTCGGGGTCGGGATTGGCCATGGCGAAGATGATCGGCTTGTCGGCCATGGACTTCACCATGTCGCTGGTCATCGCGCCCTTCACCGAAAGGCCGAAGAACACGTCGGCGCCGGCCAAAGCCTCGGCAAGCGTGCGCGCCTCGGTTTTCACCGCGAAGGCGGATTTCCACTGGTTCATGCCCTCGGTGCGGCCTTCGTAGATCACGCCCTTGGTATCGCAGAGGACGAGATTTTCGGGCCGAAAGCCGATGGCGCGTAAAAGTTCGAGGCAGGCGATGCCGGCCGCGCCGGCGCCGTTGCACACGAGCTTGGTTGTCGCCACCTCGCGGCCGGTCAGTTCCAGCGCGTTGATCAGGCCGGCGGCGGCAATGATGGCCGTGCCGTGCTGGTCGTCATGAAAAACCGGGATGTCGAGGAGTTCGCGCAGCCTCTGCTCGATGATGAAGCATTCCGGCGCCTTGATGTCCTCGAGATTGATGCCGCCCCAGCTCTTGCCCAGCAATTTGACGCAATTGATGAATTCGTCCGGATCCTCCGTCGACACTTCGAGATCGATGGAGTCGACATCGGCGAAGCGTTTGAACAGAACCGACTTGCCTTCCATCACCGGCTTTGCCGCCAGCGCGCCGCGATTGCCGAGGCCCAGAATGGCGGTGCCATTGGTGATCACCGCAACGAAATTGCCTTTGGTGGTGTAGTCGAAGGCGCGCGCCTCATCGTCAGCGATGGCCAAAACCGGTACCGCAACGCCGGGCGAATAGGCGAGCGAGAGGTCGCGCTGGGTCGCCATCGGCTTGGTGGCGACGACTTCGAGCTTCCCGGGGCGGCCTTGGCTGTGAAACAGCAGCGCTTCCTGGTCGGTGAAGGTCGGACGGTGCGCGCGGCTGCCGTTCTTGTTACCGTTCTTGCCGCCGTTACTGGAAGCCATTGTCATTATTCCCTCTACGCCCCGCCACACCGAATACCGGAACGCGGACCTTAGCGAAAGCAGCGGCGGCGGCTCAAGTGAGGGGCAAAACTGCAAAGCTTGCGATTTTGCATCGCATCGGTCCCGATTTGGCCGCACCCGTAGCGGATTGAACTCGTGCGCACGGGAGAGTAAGCCGTGCGCCTATCCCGCCAAACCGACAGCCCGGC
>JASHVN010000038.1 GCA_030044555.1 Xanthobacteraceae bacterium
TCGATGCAGCGCACGACCGGCTCGACTTCGTTCAGCGCCGAGATGACGAGAATCGGCAGCTCGTTGACCCGGCCGTCGCGCTTGAGCGCTTCGAGCACACCGAAGCCGTCGAGTTCCGGCATCATGATGTCGAGCAGAACCAAGTCGTAGGCTTTTGACCCGATCGCGGCCAGCGCCTCGACCCCGTTTGCCGCCTGATCGATCGCCTTGAAGCCGAGCCGCGCCAGCCGGCGGATCAGCAAGTCGCGGTTCTCGGCGACATCGTCAACGACCAGGATCTTGGCGTCCGGATTGGTCATGCCGCCGATTCCGCTCTCACCGACACGCTTTGACCGCCGCCGGAAGCCCGTTCGGGATTAAGCAGAATCGCGCACCTGCGCGCAAGCCAAACGACCCCGCGTGCATCAAGAGTCCGCCGAAACGGCGTCCGGCAAGTGGAACGAGGTTCGTTGCTAAGATAATGAACGCCGCAGAAAAACAATCCGAGCCCGCTCAGGAACGGCGCAACAGCCTGCCGGGAATCGACACGGCAGGCGGACAACAATGACGGTCGCTGCCGTTTCAGCTTTGCGAAGCGCCGTCACGTTCGATGAATAACAGATCCGTCAGACCCGATGTTGCAATGACGTCGGCGATGGCCGCGCTAGGATTGAGGAGGACCACGCGCCCACCGCGGCGCCCAACCGCCTTGGCGGCCGAGACCAGATGTCGAAGTCCGATCGAGGCGATGAAGGTAACGCCGGTCATGTCGATGAACAGATTGTTTTTGCTCCCGGCCAAGGTGGCAAGCGGCAGCGCAACAACATCGGCCCCGGCTATATCGAGCCGTCCGACCATCGTGACCGTGGCCGTCAATCCGGCGTCTTTGACCGCGATTTCCATGGGCGCTCCCCCCTGTGACGACTAAAATAAGCTAATATGACAGCAGCGTAACGCAGCTAAAGACACGAAAAAAAGCCGTCGCGCAAGCGCTTCTGGCTCGCCGGTATATCTTTGGTGAACAGCCGCAAGAAAGAAATCAGGACACGCAAATATGCAGACACATCGTTTGGATGCCGGCCCCGACACGGTGCACTGGGGCTTTTTCGACGCCGCGCTCAAGCCGCTGCTTGCGGTCGATCCAGGCGATACCGTCGTGATCTCCACGGTCTCGGGCGCGCCGGCGCACCTGCCGCCGGCCGGCTCGGGCCTGCGCGTGCCGCGAGAGCTGCCCGCAATTCACCAAAGCGTCCCGCAAAGGCTCAACGGGCCGCACATCCTCACCGGCCCCGTCGCCGTGCGCGGTGCCAAGGCCGGACAGGTGCTGGAGGTGCGCATCAAATCGATCGAGCTCAATTGCGACTGGGGCTATAACATCATTCGCCCGCTCGCCGGCGCACTGCCCGATGATTTCGAAAGATCGCGGCTCATCCACATTCCGCTCGACCGCACGCGCATGGTCGGCAAGCTGCCGTGGGGGCTCGAACTGCCGCTCAAACCGTTCTTCGGCATCATGGGGGTGGCGCCGCCTGCCGCCTGGGGGCCGGTCGCCTCGCCGCCGCCGCGGCGCAATGGCGGCAACATGGACAACAAGGAGCTCGTTGCCGGCACCACACTCTATCTGCCGATCCATGTCGACGGCGCGTTATTCTCCGTCGGCGACGGCCACGGCGCACAGGGCGACGGCGAGGTCTGCATAACGGCGATCGAGACCGGGCTGACCGGCACGTTCGAGCTGCACGTGCGCGACGACATGAAACTGGAATGGCCGCTGGCGGAAACGCCAACGCACGTCATCACCATGGCGTTCGATCCCGACCTCGACGATGCGGTGGTGATCGCGCTGCGCGACATGATCAAGCTCATTTGCGCGCGCACCGGAATTTCACGGGAGGACGCCTATACGCTGTGCAGCCTCGCCGCCGATCTTCGTGTCACTCAGGTGGTCAACGGTTCCAAGGGCATTCACGTCATGTTGGCGAAGGCGCACCTGCGGAACGCGGCCTGATCCGTGCAGTGATCGTCAACGTCGTCGCTCTTGCGTCAGCCGCCCTGTGATTGCGCGCGAACGAGATTGACGATGGCGGAGAAGTCCAAGGTGCCGTGGCCTTCCTCTGCGAACTGCCGATAAATCTCCGCAGCATGCGCGCCCAAAGCCGTTTGTGCGCCGGCTGTTTGTGCAGCCTCCCGCGCCAGGTTTAAATCCTTCAACATCAGGGCTGCCGTAAAGCCCGCCTTGTAGCCGTTATTGGCCGGGCTCGCCGGCACCGGTCCCGGCACCGGGCAATAGCTGGTCAGCGACCAGCATTGACCGGAAGAACCGGAGACCACGTCGAACAGCGCCTGGTGGGAAAGCCCGAGCTTCTCGCCGAGCACGAAGGCTTCGCTGACCGCAATCATCGAGGCGCCGAGGATGAGGTTGTTGCAAATCTTTGCAACCTGCCCGTTACCGGCTTCGCCGCAATGCACGATGCGCTTGCCCATGCGCTCCAGGACCGGCTTGCCGCGCGCAAATGCGTCATCGGAACCGCCGACCATGAACGTCAGCGTTGCCGCTTTCGCGCCGCCGACGCCGCCGGAGACCGGCGCATCGAGGCAGGCAATGCCGCGCTCGGCCGCCAGCCCGTGCGCGGCACGCGCGCTCGCCACATCGATGGTCGAGCAATCGATGAACAGCGCGCCCTTTTTGGCCGCCGGCAATATCTCCTTCCAGACCGACAGCACCTGCTCGCCGCCCGGCAGCATCGTGATGACGACATCGGCCTCTTCGACGGACTGCCTGGCGCTCGCCACGACTTGCACGCCATGCTCTGCCGAGGCGCCGCGCGAGCCCGGCAAAATGTCAAAACCCGAGACGCGCTCACCGGCTTTGACGAGATTGGCCGCCATCGGCGCGCCCATATTGCCGAGGCCGATAAATCCGATGGTCGACATCTGCGTGTCCTCTCGGGGTGGTGGATCTGGACACTAGAGCAGGATGGGTTTTCTTTGTATCGTTATCCCGCTCTAGTTTATTGTTGGAGCATGATCTTTTCCGAAAACCGGTATCCACTTTTCGGGATCATGCTCTAGCCGTCGAATTTCAGTTCCAGATCGCCGACTGTCTTGAAATATGCGTCGATCATAGCAGGAGTGACATCCTCGAGCCTATCCGGCCGCCACGCCGGGTTGC
The DNA here is from genome assembly GCA_030044555.1 of Xanthobacteraceae bacterium. Classification (GTDB taxonomy): domain Bacteria; phylum Pseudomonadota; class Alphaproteobacteria; order Rhizobiales; family Xanthobacteraceae; genus BOG-931. The sequence goes on from JASHVN010000038.1 coordinate 3,152, forward strand.
GATCCTTATCGACGATGACCGCCCGGATGCCTTCGATGAAATCATGCCCGGCGATGCATTTCAGCGAGATGCGGTAATCCTGCCGGAAGCTTTGCTCGATCTCGTTAAATGATAGCGCCGCGCGGACATTGCGCAACGTGATCTTGAGCGCGGTCGGTGACATCCGTTGTAATGCTGCGAGCGCCGCATGCGCCGCTTCGCTGCTGCTGGCGCGCAGCCGGGCGAAAATCTCTTCGACCGCGTCGGCGCTGTAGCAAGCATCGATCCATGCCCGCGCGGCGGAG
>JASHVN010000276.1 GCA_030044555.1 Xanthobacteraceae bacterium
CAGGACTGGCCGAGCAAACAACCGATCAAGATCATCGTGCCGTTCTCCGCCGGCAGCGCCACCGACATCATCGCCCGCACGGTGTTCAATCAGGTCGGCAATCAGCTCGGTCAGACTTTCGTGGTCGAGAACCGCGGCGGCGCCGGCACGACGCTCGGTTCCGCCATGGTGGCGCACGCCGATCCCGACGGCTACACCCTCTTGGTCAATTCCACCTCGCACGCGGTGGTGGCGTCCACCTATGCGCACCTGTCCTACAGCGTCGCCGATGATTTTGCCGGCATATCGGAATTGGCCGACATGCCGTTCATCATCGCCGCCGCGACCCGATACAACACGCTCGCCGACTTGATCGCGGCCGGCAAGAAGCCGGGGAGCCACATTCTCTACGGCACCGCGGGCGCCGGCAGTTCCGGACAATTGTTCATGGAGCGCCTGCGTCTGGCGGCCGGCTTCCCCGCCACCAACGTGCCGTTTCGCGGCACGCCCGAAGGCATGGACGAAGTCGTCGCCGGCCGCATCGACCTTTACCCGGCGCCGGTGTTGAACGCGCTGCCGCTCGCCAGTTCCGGCAAGGTGCACGCGCTGGCGATCAGCGCCACCAAACGGCTGGCGCTGATGCCGAACGTGCCGACGCTCGCCGAGGAAGGCCTGCCCAACGCGCTCTATAATTTCTGGATCGGCGCATTCGCGCCGGCCAAGACGCCGAAGCCGATCGTCGACCGGCTCAACCACGAGGTCACCGTTGCGCTCCGCCGGGCGGATATCACCGAGAAAATCCGCAACCTCGGCGGCGAACCCACGCCGATGAGCGCGGCCGAGTTCGATGCCTTCGTGCGCAAGGAGATCGCGGTCAACGCCGAGATCGTCAAGGAGTCCGGCTACAAGCCGCAATAGCCGCGTCCCGCGCGGCCGAGGCGTGGTCGCTTCGCGCCGTCGATCGCAATGGCTTTTCCTGATCGACTTAAATCCGAATTGATACGTCACCAAGAAAGCGACGCTCACTCCGACCAGTTAGATTTCAGAATCATTCTTCGGCAACGATCGTCGAGGCGTCGGCGGCGGCCGCGCCACTTCTCACCAATCGTGCGTCACCAGGCGCACAATGACCGGCAGCAGGATCACCACGAACAGCGTGGGGAAGATGCACATCATCATCGGCACGGTGAGCTTGGCGGGCAGCGCATAGGCCTTTTCCTCGGCGCGGGACAGGCGCTTGTGGCGCATGTCCTCGGAATAGACGCGCAATGCATCGCCGATCGAAGAGCCGAGTTCGTCGGATTGCTGGATCAGCGTGGCGAACGAGCGCGCCTCATCCAGGCCGAGGCGGTCGCCCAAATGTTCGAGCGCTTCGGTCATGGTGCGGCCGGCGCGGATTTCCAGGTTGGCCATGTGAATGTTGGCCGAGAGCGCCGGATAGGAATCGCCGAGTTCGCGGGCGACGCGATCAAGCGCGGCCTCCATCGCCAGGCCGGCATCGGCGCAGACCACCAAGAGATCCATGAAATCGGGAAAGCCGGAGCGATATTCGATCTGCTTTTTTTTGATGAGCTTGTCGAGATAGAAGCTCGGTCCCAGATAGCCCAACAGACTGGCGACCATCAGGAACAGCCAGAACGACGTCTTGCCTTGAAAGCCCAACATCGGCAGCACGACGAAGACGGCAGCGCCAAGAACAACGGCCGTGATGACGCGGCTGAGGAAGAAGATCGCCGGCGCGCTTGGATTGTAGATGCCGGCGCGCATCAGGCGCTGGCGCAGCACTTTGATGTCCTTGCCGTCGACCGACGAATAATGCTTGGTCGTATATTCGACGAGCTTCTGCGCCACGCGCAGGCCGGAATAGCGCAGCGAGCGGCGGCCGGCATCTTCGTTCTCGTCGATGCCGACCCGCACGGCGCGGCGGCGCACCGCCTCGCGGGCGCGGATGCCGAGCATCACCGCGAAAGCGAGCGTGCCCACGGCGAGAAAGATCAGAATGCTGAGCATCGTCGGCGCGCCGAGTGTGCCGCTTATCGGGTCCATCGTTTCACGCCCTCCGCTTCGTCGTCCCGCGAAAGCGGGGACCCATAACCACCGTCCGTGAATATGGATTCCTGCTTTCGCGGGAATGACGATTGACCTCTCTCAAATCTTGAAGTTCACCATCTTGAACATGATCATGTTGCCGATGATCAGCCAGACCACGGCGCCGGCGACCAGCTGCTTGGTCAGCGGGACATCCCAGACCTGCGCGTAGAAGTCCGGCACCAACCACAGGATGATGAAGAAGATGCTGATCGGCAGCGCCGAGAGGATGATCGCCGAGGCGCGTCCTTCGGCGGCGAGCGCGCGAATTTTGCGCCGCATCTTGAAGCGGTTGCGGATGACGCCGGAGAGGTTCTGCAGAATCTCGCCGAGATTGCCGCCGGTCGAGCCCTGAATGGCGACGGCGGTGACGAAGAGCGGCAGGTCGTCGGAGCCGATGCGGGCATAAAGGTTGCGCATCGCGGTTTCCAGATCGGCGCCGTAGGTGATCTCGTCGGTGACGATGCCGAACTCGCTGCCGACCGGATCACCCATTTCGCGTCCCACCATGCTGACGGCGACCGGCACCGGGTGACCGGCGCGCAGGCTGCGCACGATGATGTCGAGCGCGTCGGGGAATTGCGCGGCGAATTTTCCCTGGCGGCGCGAGCGCAGCCAACGCAGCGCCAGAAACGGCAGCAGGGTGGTGCCGAACAATCCGGCGGCAGCCGCTTCGAAGAGGTCATGGCGGAACACCATGACGGCGCCGAACGCCAGCACGCCGCCGAAGCCGACGATGATGGCCAGCCGGGTGAAACCGAGGGTGAGACCCGATTGCAGAATGAGCCGGTTGAGCGCGACGAAGCCGAGCCGGTAATTGCCGCCGCTCGTCAGCCCGCGTTCCCGGCGCAACTCGACCAAGACGCTTTCGCGATCCGGCTGATCCTTCGACAGCCGCAGCCGCCGGTTGATCTGGCTGCGATAGGAGGCGGTGGAGAAGCACAGCAGATAGATCGCCTCGAACGCCAGGCCCGCCGAGACCGCCACGAACAGCCAGATCAGATAAATCGGATTGTCGAGCGACATGACGTTCACAATGGCTGGCGTTCACAATGGCTGCGACGGATCGAAATAGGCGCCGGGTATCTTGATGCCCATGGCGGCGAGGTCGCCGAGGAAGCGCGGGCGCACGCCGGTCGCCTGAAAATGTCCCTGCACGGTGCCGTCGGGCGCGGTGCCGGTGCGCACGTATTTGTAGATTTCCTGCATCTGGATAATGTCGGATTCGAGCCCGGTGATTTCGGCAATGCTCATGACCCGGCGCTTGCCGTCGGAAAGCCGCGACAGTTGCACGATGACGCGGATGGCGGCGGCGATCTGGCCGCGGATCGAGGCTACGGTCATCGGCAGCCCGGCCATGCCGATCATCTGCTCGAGCCGCGAGATCGCGTCGCGCGGCGTGTTGGCGTGAACGGTCGCCATCGAGCCTTCGTGGCCGGTGTTCATGGCCTGCAGCATGTCGAAGGCTTCTTCGCCGCGGCACTCACCGAGGATCACGCGGTCCGGCCGCATGCGCAGCGCGTTCTTCACCAGATCGCGCTGGCGGATTTCGCCTTTGCCTTCGATGTTGGGCGGCCGCGTCTCCATGCGGCCGACATGCGGCTGCTGCAATTGCAGTTCGGCGGCATCCTCGATGGTGAGCAGTCGCTCCTTCTCGGAGATGAAGGCCGAGAGCGCATTGAGCATCGTGGTTTTGCCGGAACCGGTGCCGCCGGAGATGATCAGCGTCACCCGCGCCTTCACCGCCGCGGCGAGCAGTTCGGCCATTTGCGGACGCAGCGCGCCGACATCCACGAGCTTGTTCAGGTTGAACGGCTTTTTCGAGAACTTTCTGATCGACACCAGCGGCCCGTCGATGGCGACCGGGCGCACCGCGACGTTGACGCGCGAGCCGTCAAGCAGGCGCGCGTCGCACATCGGGTGAGACTCATCGACCCGGCGGCCGACCGCCGAGACGATCTTGTTGATGATGCGCAGCAGATGCGCCTCGTCCTTGAAGCGCACGCCGGTCGGCTCGAGTATGCCGCCGCGCTCGACATAGACGCATTCATGGCCGTTGATGAGAATATCGTTGACGGCCGCGTCCTTGAGCAGCGGCTCGAGCGGACCGAGCCCGGTCATCTCGTCGAGAATTTCCGAGACGAAGTCGTTGAGCTCCTGGGTGTTGAGCGCCAGCCGCTCGACCAGGACGTATTGTGATACCAGCTCCTGAATGTGAGCGCGGATTTCCTCCTCGGGCAGCTTTTCCAGCGCCGACAGGTTGATCTCCTCGATCAATTTCCGGTGCAG
>JASHVN010000277.1 GCA_030044555.1 Xanthobacteraceae bacterium
GATCTCGCCGTGCCGATGATGGACATTAATACTGTGAGCGCCGGCGGCGGCACCATCGCCAAGGTTGACCGCTTCGGCGTTCTTGAAGTCGGCCCGCAGAGCGCCGGCGCCGTTCCCGGGCCGGCCTGCTACAGCCGCGGCGGCGAGGTGGCGACCATCACCGACTGCAATCTGCTGCTCGGCTATTTCTCGGCCGATAATTTTTTGGGCGGACGCATGATGCTTGACCGCGCCAAGGCGGAAGCCGCAATGGCGTGCGTTGCCAAGCCTTTGTCGCTCGATACGATGGCGGCTGCCGAAGGCATCGTGCGCATCATCGACGTGAAGATGGAGGAGGCCATCAAGGCGATCTCCACCATGCGCGGCCACGATCTGCGCGATTTTTATCTGCTCGCCTTCGGCGGCGCCGGGCCGCTGCACGCTGCCCGCATGGCGCGCGATCTCGGCATGGCGGGCGTCATCGTGCCGCTTTATCCCGGCGTGTTTTCCGCCATTGGCTTGATCATGTCGGACGTCAAGCACGATTACATCCGCTCGCGCATGACGCCGATCAGCGCGCTTAAATCGAACGACGTCGAAGCGGTGTTTGCGCAGCTCGCGGCGCAGGCGCGTGACGACCTGCGCCGCGACGGCTTTGCCGAGCATGACATCCGCATCGAGCGTGCGCTCGACATGCGCTACGCCGGACAGGGCTACGAGATTACGCTCTCCTGCACGGCGGACGAGATCGGCGCGCTCGGGGAAGTGCGCAAGAAATTCGACCTCGAGCACAAGCGCCAGTTCGGCCACAGCGCGCCAGAGGAGCCGGTCGAGGTCGTCTCGTATCGGGTACGCGGCGTCGGCCTGGTGCCGCCCGTCGCCATGCCGAAATTCACACCGCAAGGCGGAACGCTCGCCGACGCTTTGCGCGAAACGCGGCCGGTGCGTTTTGACGGCAAGACGATTTCATGCCCGGTCTATCAGCGCGAGAAACTCGATGTTGGGCTGGCGCTGCGCGGGCCGGCGATTCTCGACCAGTTCGACTGCACCACAATCATTTGCGCCGGCCAGACCGCACGCGTCGACGAATGGAAGAATTTGATCGTGACCGAGGAAAGGTAATGCGTCATTGCGAGGAGCGCAGCGACGAAGCAATCCAGTTGGCTGCTACGTGCTGGATTACTTCGCGGAGGGAGCGCGCGGGGCCGTTGGCTTGCGATGACGAGTGAGGGATGACTCGCAACATGTCCATCGACGCCGTCGATCTTGAAGTCATCAAAGCGAGCCTCTCCGGCATCGTGCAGGAGATGCAGAACTCGCTGTTCCGCACCGGCTTCTCCACTATCGTGCGCGAGTCGCAGGATGCGTCCTGCGCGCTGATGAATGCGCAGGGCGAGGTGGTCGCCCAGCACGTCGTGCTGCCGCTGCACATCGGCGCGTTCCCGGCCTGCTGCAGCGCCGTGTTGGAGGAATTCGTCGGCGCGATCGCCGAGGGCGATGCCTTCCTGATCAACCATCCCTATCAGGGCGGCAGTCCGCACGCGCCCGACATGTGCGTGCTTACGCCGGTATTTGTCGATGGCGCTTTGTTCGGCTTCTGCGGCTCGATCGCCCACAAGGGCGACATTGGCGGCCCGGTGCCGGGAAGCTGCTCCGGCCAGGCGCGCGAGACTTTCAACGAAGGTTTGCATCTGCCGGCCGTGCGCTATCAGCGGCGTTTCGAGCCGAATTCCGATATCGAGCGCATCATCGCCGCCAACAGCCGCACGCCCGAGCTGGTGCTCGGCGACATCCGCGGCCAACTCGGCGCCGACCGGCTCGGCGAAAGGCGCCTGCAAGAACTCGTCGCCAAATACGGCAAGGACAAAGTGCAGCAGAGCTTTGCACGCCTGTTCGAGATCGGCGAGGCGCGGGTGCGCGCCGCCATCGCCGAATGGGCCGACGGCCGCTACGAGGCCGAGCGCTTTGTCGACGACGACGGCATCGAACTGGAAAAGCCGGTGCGCATCCATGTGGTCGCCGAGAAGCGCGGCGACCAATTGCACTTCGATTTCTCCGGCTCCGCCGATCAGACGCGCGGGCCGGCCAACATCCGCCCGCCGCTGGTGCAGGCTGCCTGCGCCTATGCGCTCATCTCCATGATCGACCCGCACATGTACGTGTCGAGCGGGCTTTTGCGCGCCTTCAGTATCCACGCGCGCGAAGGCAGCGTGCTCAATCCGCGCTTTCCGGCGCCGCTCAACACCTATAATCCGACTGTCCATGCGCTGGTCGATGCGCTGTTCGCGGCTTTGGCGCCGATCGTGCCGGGAAAAGTGCGCGCTGACGGCAGCGGCAGCCGCTCCATCGTTATCGGCGGCCGCAGCACCTCGGCGGGGCAGGGCTACGTCCAATATGAGATCATCGCCGGCGGCGGCGGCGCGCGCGCCGGCAAGGACGGCGCGTCGGCCACCACCGTCAATCAGAGCAATGCCAAGATCGCGCCGATCGAAATCATCGAGAGCGAGTTTCCCACGCGCCTCGTCCGCTTCGAGCTTATTCGCGATTCCGGCGGGCCGGGACATTTTCGCGGCGGGCTCGGCGTGCGCCGCGAGTATCTCAATCTCGCCGATGCGCGCTTCTCCATCCGCTCGATGAAGCACATCATCCCGCCGCACGGCATGGAAGGCGGCCGCGACGGCCGCCCCGGCGATATCTGGATCAATCCCGATACCGATCGGGCCAAGCGTCTGCCGACGCGCTACGCCGATTATCCGCTGCAGGAGGGCGATGTCTTCCGTCTCGATACGCCCGGCGGCGGCGGTTACGGCGACCCGCTCGCGCGCCCGGCCGAGAGTGTGCTCGCCGACGTG
>JASHVN010000278.1 GCA_030044555.1 Xanthobacteraceae bacterium
GCGTTCACGGCCTTTTCGATCAGACCATCCTAGTTGGCGCTTGGCATATCTGAGGCGACGCCTTCCAGGATCAACATCGCGAGGCACAAATGCTCGGCGTCGGGCTCGATAGCGGGATCGGCATAGGTGTGGGCGACGTCGACGCACACCCAGAGCAAATAATCAGGCAGCTCGCCATCCACCTGTACCTCAAGAAAGCGGGCGTAATTGGTTACGAGCCGCTCAACCAAAGTATCCAACGTCGGCCAGTCGCTTATCGAGCGTTCGACGTCGGTCGCGGCACATTGGCCGGATGTAAGACCGGCGAGTTGCATGATCTCTTGCAGAGCCTTGCGAAAGCGGCATGTCGCATCTCCCGCACGGACGCGCTGCTGGAGACATTCGAGAACGCGGGTAATGAGCTTGCGGAGGTCTTCGACCCGGCCGCGCGAAATTCCTGAGCCTAGCCAAAACGCATACAAGCCCCGGACAATGCCCGCGGCGACGCTGCTCAACGCCCCATCCAGGAGATCGAGGGTCTGCGAGACGGTAATATCGGCGGCTGTTGGTGGGGGCGGCATTGAGCACTGTAGGGTCGGGATTCGGGTATTTGGCGTTATTGCTCCGCCTCGTTCAACCGTTGCTTGGTGGCGCCGTCGAGTACACTCCAGTCGCCCTTTATCACCCTGCACTTTGCGCGTCATGCGCACTAAACCATTAGGAGAGACAAGGGGTTGGTTCTCGCCTGCATCCCGCGGAAATCCATGATAGCACATTGGAACAAAGAAGGAACTAGCACTTGAAGCGGAACTAGAAATATGTTATTCTAGTCATAACGACTAGATTGGCGAAATCAAAAATGACCAAAACTCCGACTTCCCAACGGCGCCGCCGGGACCGCCGTCCCGGCCGCTGGCTCCTGCAAGACGCCAAAGCGCGCTTTAGCGAGCTTGTGCGCCGCGTACGCGCCGAAGGGCCACAGCACGTCACGGTACATGGGCGCGACGAAGTGGTTGTCATCGCTGCCGAAGAATTCCGGCGGCTAAAAGGGGAGCAGACGGGTGAAGCACTTGTCACGGTCATGCAGGCATCGCCTTATCGCGATGTCGATGTCGAGCCGAGGCGCTCCCGGTTTCCGGCCCGCGACGTTCGTCTGTGACGGGTTGGCTGCTCGATACGAATGTGCTCTCGGAGCTGCGCCGCCCAAGGCCTGAGACTAAAGTTGTCGCGTTCGTATCCGCGCAGCCACTTGACAGTCTCTATATCAGCGCCATCACGCTGGCTGAAATCCGCTTCGGAATTGAATTGCTCGCCGATGCTGGCCGTCGTGGCGAACTGAACGATTGGCTGACACACAAGGTCCGGCCGATGTTCGAACAGCGTGTCCTGCCGGTCACGGAAGACATCATGTTCAAGTGGCGCCTGCTGGTTGAAGACGGCCGCAAGGCTGGCCACACCTTCTCCCAGCCCGATCTCATCATTGCCGCGACGGCGCTCGAACATGGACTCACAATCGTATCGCGGGACGTGAGCGATTATGAGAAAGCCCGCGTGCCTGTCGTCAACCCATGGACGGATTCGGGTGAGCACAGCTGATGCCGCTCGCAATACGGAGCCGAGCCAAAACGCCCTGAAATCTATCGAGCGTCGCCGCGCCGGTGATCTGGTCGTCGGGCACTAGGGCGTAGGTCCAAGGCTTGGCCTTGGCCGAGTCCGCATAGGCATTTGCCCGTCGCGCACCATTTCGATGCCGCCGTCGCCTGAACGACAGGATCGTCGAGCTTGTTGCGTGCCTTGACCTCAAGGATCAGAGATCGGGTCTTAGTCTCGACGACGAAGTCCGGTTCGTAACTCTCGCCAGATCGGTACTCGATCTGAAACTGCGCTCGCCCCGGCTTCATCCACTTCTCCAGCGACGGCTCGCCGTCAATCAGAACTGCGAGACGGCGTTCGGGGTCGGAGCCTGGCAATCCCAGACCGCAAGACTCGGATCCCGATCGAGAAGCAATGAACGACTTCACCGTTCTAAATACCGTTCTAATTTTCGATTTAGAACGGCGCACCTGAAGTAAATCATTGAAATCGCTGGCGCGCTCGGAGAGATTCGAACTCCCGACCCTCAGATTCGAAGTCTGATGCTCTATCCAGCTGAGCTACGAGCGCGTGAACTGCACAATAGCGGCTTCGGCACAAATGTCACTGGCGGCTCACGGCAGGTGAAACACGATCAACTGATCCGTGGTATCGCCGCCGCCGGGCCCGAGATTGCCGCCGACGAAATAGGCGTTGTCGCCGATCGTGCCGCCGCCAAAGCCGTGCCGGCCGTGCGGCATCGGCGCCAGTGTGGTCCAGGTATTGGTCTTCGGATCGTAGGCCTCGTTCTCGGGAAAGGTATGATCGGGCGGCAACTCGCCGCCGAGCACCAGGATCAATCCGTGATAGGAGGTGCCGGCGGTGCCGCTGCGCGGCGTCGGCAACGGCGCCGCCGAGGTCCACGTGTCAGTCGCCGGATCGTAAACGTCGTGCAGGCCGGTGCGCTGAACCGGTCCCTTGAAGCGCCCGCCAATGACATGGATTTTGCCGTCCACGGCAATGACAACCATGTGATCGCGCGCGGTCGGCAGCGGCGCGGCTTGGCTCCAGGTGTCGGTTTTGGGATCGAACACTTCGTGAGTCGCGACCACGACGCCGTCAAGCCCGCGCCCGCCGATCACGTGAATCTTGCCGTCGATTGTGGCGGCGCCGGCTGAGCCGCGCGGCCCTTTCATCGGCGGCAGCACGCGCCAGCCGTTGGCTGCCGGATCGTACTCAAAGGCATCGGTACCGGCCCCCTTGTGCACCGCTGAGGTGAAGCCGCCGAAGGCGAAGATTTTTCCATCGGCCACGGCAACAGCCAGATGGTCCCGTCCTTCCGGCAGCGGCGCGCGCGCTCGCCACGTGTTGGTCGCCGGATCATATTCGTCATGATAAGGGCCGGCCTTCCCATCCACAGAGCCGCCGAGCGCATGCAGCTTGCCGTCAAGCGCGACAGCCGCAACCTCGCCGCGTGCCCTGGGGAGCGGCGCTTTCATGGTCCATGACCCGGCCGGCACTTGAGCGTGACCGGTGGCGATCCCGATCAAACAAAAACAAAATATCGCGAACAGCACAGGAGTAACGAGATTACGTTCCGCTGAAATGGGAACGTCATTCGATAACTTGCTTTTCATAGATGTCCTGCCTGGCATTTGTTCCTCTCCATTCAGCGCGCAAAGCGGGGTTCTTAAAGCACATTCGAAAGAGCCGATCGTCGTGCAATGCCGGAACTTTTGTGACATGTGCATACATCTTAGGCGATATGCCGAAGCCGGGTCGGAACTGCACTTGTGGCCCTTCCGTTGTTGTTCATCCTGAAAGCGACGGAGGCACATCATGTCCGATTATCGCGATGCAAATGACCCGCTGCAACGCAACACGCCTATTGACCTGAACGCACGCGACAGAGGCGGTGCATGGGCTTGGATCGCCGGTGCGGTCCTCGTAGCTATCCTGGTCGCGTTCGCGGTCGGGATCAAACACACCAACACGGCGAGCAGTCCTGGCTCGAACGTAGCATCGAACAACACGCCAATGATGAGCCGGCCTGCTCCGACGCCGAGCGGCCCGGCGAGTCCGAGCTTTACGCCGGCCCCAACGGATCCTTCAAATCCTGCGCCGCTCAGCCCGCCTGCACAAAAGTAGTGAAGGTGCGCTGACTGGAAGTGAAAATGGCCGCGCTCACGCGCGGCCATTTTTATCTAGGATGCGTGCCAACCGCTTCAATCCGTCGTCTCGCGCGCAATATCGAGCGGCGCCCGCGTCACCGCCACGCCGTCGGCTTCGCTCAAGCGCACGATGTTGATCGTTCCAGCATATTCGGGAGAGCCGGAATAATACGCGGGCACTGGACCATTGCCGACATGAATTGCCCGGTTCCAATGGCCCAAGGCGACATAATCAGCTTCAGTCGCGGCAATCTCGGCGTCGCCGATCAACCAGGACGGCCGCGGCCCGATGCTGCGGTCTGGCACTGGCTGGTAATGTCCATGCCCAACGGCAATTTGCCACCGCGTGCGGCGCGCCGGGCGTTTGCGCTGGCTATCAAATGGGATCATGTCGCCGTAATCGCGATGCGCGCGACCCCAGATCTCAAGCGACAGTGAATCGAAAAGGACGCCTTCGTCGGCCGTCACGCCGATGACATGAAGATTCTCGACGGCGGTAAGCGCGTCGCTGCGATAAACCGCCTCCCTCACCGCCGGATCGTGATTGCCTGGCAGGATGACGATCGGCAGTTTGGCGCCCGCCATGACCGAGGCAGCGCGCTCGATCAGATCTTGCGGCACGCGATGGCTGTCGAAGGTGTCGCCGGCAAGGATCACCACGTCGGCGGCCGTGGCGCGTGCGGCAGCGAGCACGCAGGCAAGCCCGGCGGCGCCGTCACCGCCATGCAGCCGCGCCGTATAATCGTGATCAACGTGCAGATCCGAGCTGTGAACGACGACGATATCGCGGGTCAACGGCGGCATTGGCAATGCAAATTCCAGCACAACGACGCCGTTCCTTTAGCGCAGGCGCGGCGCCAATGCCAAGCAGTCGCAATGTTCTTAAAAGACCACGCGCCCGCAATTACCGGCGCGGCAGCTCCGTCATCTGACGCTCAAAGCCGGTTCCGGCCGCCGGGTCCTCCAACGGCCGCTTGAGCAGCCTGAAACGGTTCGGGTCGAGGGCGGCAGCAGGCTGCGGCGCTGCGGCGGGTTGGATGCTCGGAGCCTGCGTGCTTGCCGCCCGCAATTCGTCCGCCGCATTGGTGCGCGGCCGGCTGACGCGCCCGCGCCAGCGTTCGATCACGGCGGCCAGCGAGCGGGCATCGAGCGGTCCCTGCAGGCCTGCGCCCTGCTCCTCGCTCATCGTATCGCTGCGCGGCAGCATCTGCGCCGGCACTTGCTTGAATTTGAGCCGCGTCGGCAGCGCCACGCCCTCGCCAAAAGCGAACGCCTCGCCGGTGCCGAGTGAGGGCAAGAACGCCAGCAGATTGGCGGCCGTGTCGGCGACGGCCGAGCGCAGCAATTCCTGATCCCGGTCGTTGGTCATGCGCATGGCAAACAGCGTGCTGCATTGGGACAGGATCGTGGGATCAAGTTCCGCCGGGCGCTGGGTGACCAAACCGAGAAACACGCCGTATTTGCGTCCTTCTTTGGCAATGCGCGAAATGGCGCGGCGGGTCGGCGCAAATCCGACGGAATGATCCGCGGCCATGTAGCGGTGAGCCTCTTCGCAGACGACCAGAAGCGGCGCGCTGCCGTCGCTCCAGAGTCCGAGATCGAACGCCATGCGGCAAGTGACCGAGACGAGCGCGTCGACCACTTCCGAGGGAAAACCGGCCAGCTGCATGATCGTCATCGGCTTGCCGTTCGGCGGCAGCCGGAACAGGGTCGTCAGGATTTCCGCCATCGTGTCGCCGCCGACGTTGGCGTTTTCGAACATGAAGGCGTAACGCGGATCGTTGCATACGGTCTCGATGCGCGTCATCAGCTTGTGATAGACCATGCGCGAGGCGCGGTTTTCGAGCTTGCCCATGCGCGAGTCGAGCAGCGACAGAAGGTCGGCGATGCGATAGGGCACCGGCACGTCGAGCGTATAGCGGATGCTGGCCGCCTCGCCCGGCTTGGTGGCGAGCCGGCTGGTGAGGCCGATCTGCTGGGCGTAGGACGCCTTGGCGAGCGGAATGACTTCCGAGAGAAAGTCGACTTCCTCCTCGAGGCCGGGCCGGCCGCCGAAAAACACATCGACGATTTCATCGAAATTGAACAGCCAGAACGGCAGCTTGATGTTGTTGGGATTGAGAACCTGCGCGCGCTCGCCGAAACAACGGCCGTACTCGTTGTGCACATCGAGCAGGAGCACGCGCAGATCAGGCCGCGCCTGCAGGATTTGCTCAAGCAAAAGCGTGATCGCGCTCGACTTGCCGACGCCGGTGGTTCCCAGAACGGCGAAATGCTTGCTCAGCATTTCATCGACTTCGATGCCGGCGGCAATCTCGCTGTCCTGGTGCAGCCGTCCGACCTCGATCATGCGCGAGCTGGAATTTTGGAAAATCAGCCGCAGCTCGCGCGAGCCGATGAAAACCACCGGGTCGCCCATCCCCGGATAGGACGTGACCCCGCGCTGAAAGGAGGCGACGCCGGTGTCGCCCGAGCGGATTTCCCCGATCAGGTCGAGTTTCGCCACTGCCGCGTCGTGGTCGCTGCGTCCCGCTTCGGTGCGCGTCGAGACGTCGGTGATCAGACCGACAAGCAACACCTTGCCGACGGCAACGCCAAGAAATTTGCCCACAGTGATACGCTTTTCCTCCGGCGCTTGCGGTGACATCGCCGGAATGCCGACGCTTGCCTGCGAGCCGTGCACCGAAATGATGCGTCCGAGAAGCTCGACCTGAGGCATCGCCTCACCCAATGCCGGGAAGTCCCTCTGCAAGGCCAAATCTCCGTTTTCGCGAAAAAACGCTCCTGCCCTAACTATTCTCTATCGGCCGCGGCTGGAGATTCAGTTAATGAAACCGCATCAATTTCCCAGCCACGCTCCAAAAACAGTGGCGATCCGGCGCTTTGCTCCCTCAAAGCGTTAACAATTCCACCAATGCAACTGACGCAAATGTCAGGCGCGCAACGGCGGCCGATAGCGCGAATTTCCGCCGCTGCGCGTGGCACCGACGACACGCCGAGTAGGCATCAATTCCTCGAGCAAGATCGGCTTGGCGAAATAATAGCCTTGCGCGAACCTGATGCGGGTCGCCCCCAGCAGATAGGCGACCTCCTCGAACGTCTCCACTCCCTCGGCAATCACCGTCATGCCCAGCGCTTCGCTGAGCGCCTCGATGGCCTTGAGAACGCTTTGGCTGCGCGGACGCTGATGAATGTCGGTGATGAAAGAACGGTCGATCTTGATTTCGTCGGCAGTCACGTCGGTAAGCGTCGCCAGCGACGAATAGCCGGTGCCGAAATCGTCGACCGATACGCGCGTGCCGATCTCGCGCAGCATCGGTAAAAAATAACTTTGAAACTGGTTGGCCAGGAACGCGTCTTCGGTCACCTCGACCATGAAGCGGTTGGCATACGTGGTGGCCTTAAGTTCCTCGCAAAAGCCGCTCATGAATTTCGGGTCGCCGGCCTGCTTGGCCGCGACGTTGATGCTGATGGTCGCGTGCGGACCGAACGCGTCATCGAGCAGATCCATCGATCTCACGATCTCGGCGAGCGCCAGATAGGTGATGTCGTCGATCAATCCGAGCTCGATCGCAAGCCCGATGAACTCGCCCGGAGCCTGGATGACGCCATCCTCGTCGCGCAGCCGGATGAGCGCCTCGACGCCGACAACTTCCTGGGTGCGAATGTCGACTTTGGGCTGGAATGCGCAGCAGAAGCGGCCGTCGCGCACCGCGAGCCGTAGCCGTTGCTCCCGCGCCATGCGCGCCGCCATCGCGCGTCCCATGGCGGAATCGAACAAAGCGGCGACGCCTTTGGCGCCTTCCTTGACGCGATACATCGCCGTGTCGGCGGCCTGGCGCAGCGTCTCGTAATTGACGCCGTGATCTGGATAGATGCTCACCCCGATCGACGCCGAGGTGAGGATTTCGTAGCCCTCAATGAGAAACGGTTCCTTGAGCTCCTTGAGAAGAGTGTTGATCAGGTCTTCCAGATACTCGTCGCTATCGAGCGGATTGACGACCAGCAGGAACTCGTCGCCGCTGATGCGGCCGAGGATGTCGGAGGAGCGGATCTGCGCGGCGATCCGTTGCGCAACCTTGAGCAACAGCGCGTCGCCGACGGCGTGCGTGTAGTAATCATTGACGTGCTTGAAATTGTCGATGTCGAGAAACGCCACGGCAAACCGGCACCGTCCTGCATTGCTGGCGAGCAATTGCCGAACCTGCGCCTGCAGCAGCGCTCCGTTGGGCAAACCGGTCAAGTCGTCGAGATAGGCGCGTTTGGACAACTCGATCTCGGCCTGCTTGCGCTCGGTGAAGTCGAACGCGGTCGATACGAATAGCGACCGATCGAGAATGCGGACCGGCCGCTGGCAGACCAGCAGCGTGCGTTCGTCCGACGAATCCGGCGCGGTGACGATGCGCTCCTCGACAGTAGAAGCGCTTTCCGCATTCGTCGCGTTTGACTCGATGGCCCTGGCCGCGGCGGCGGCCGCAGCAGAACTAACAGCGCCGCCCCCTGCCCCACCGAGCTTGGCGGCCAGCGCATTTTCCAGCACGACAGCGCCGTCCTCCGACTGCACGCTCACGCCGACCGGCAAAAGCTCGATGATTGAATTGAGCAGGCCTACCGCGCGGCGCGCGTCATTGGCGCTCTGCCGTGCCGCCTCGAGCTGCCGGCGCAATTGCGAGATTTCGACTTGTTCGGACTCGTCCATGCGGCCTGCTCGCAAATGCCGTCGAGGTGACCTACCAGCGCGCCGTTCAACGCCGGTCCGGTTACCGATGAAAACCCAATTTAAGCAGCCGAGACGAATGAAAATTTAAGAAACGACGGGGCGGTTTCAATAAGCTTTCCGCCTCTTAAGGCTTCGTTAATCCGCAATCCGCGCAGAGCCGCTGGAACCAGCGCACGCCGCTTGAATTGTCGTAGAGCAAATGGTTAACGCCAGTGAGCGCGACGAAATGGTAGATACACCCAATCGGAGTAATAGCGCGCCTGAAGCCACTCCAGCGGACCGCAGCGCCACGCACGAGGAAATTCTCGCAGCCAAATTGCCGCCCCAGGTGAAAGAACAACCGGACCCGATGCTGCAATTGAGCGTTGGGCGCGTGGGCGCCGGTTCGCTCACGCTGGTCGGCGTCGTCGCCGCAATCATTCTCGGCGTCGTCCTCTACGGCCTCGACAGTCCCACGCCGAATGCGGGAGCGCCAACCAGTCCAGCGTCCGCCCCGGCGGCGGGTGGCAAAGCCGCACCGGCCGCGCCGAGCGGGCAACAAACCGGCAATACCGGCCACAGCTGACCGCTGCTTTCGACGCGGCAGGTCAGGACCCGAACGCCGCATCGATCGGCACGCGATAGCCGTTGGCGAGCCGGTTCGTTTCGTTGGCCATGCCGACCACGGCCATCAACTCGCCGAACATCTCTTCCGTCATGCCCGCCTTGCGGGCCGCCGCGCCATGGCTGGCGATGCAGTAGCCGCAGCCATTGGTGACGCTGACCGCGAGATAGATCATTTCCTTGGTCACCGCATCGAGCCTGCCGGTCGCCATGACCTCCTTGACGCTTTCCCAGGTGCGCTTGAGCGTAGCGGGATCGCGCGCCAGATATTTCCAGAAGTTGTTCACGTCATCGACCTGCCGCGCGCGCTTGATGTCGTCGAACACGGCGCGGACCTCCGGACTGGCATCGCGATATTCGATGGGTCCGTATGCGCTCATGATCTGCTTCCCTTATGCGAATAATCCAAGTTCCTCCATTACTCCATTGCGGTGCGTTACGCGACCGCCGCCCGTTTCGACGCGGAAGCGCCGATGATCTCGCCGAGTTCGGATAACGGCCGCGGCGGGCTGAACAGGTAACCCTGCACTTCGGTGCATCCTTCAGCTCGCACCCGCTCGAGCTGTTCAGGCGTTTCGATGCCTTCGGCCGTCGTCGCGATGCCGAGGCTCATGCCGAGCCCGGCTACCGCCCGAATAATGGCGACACAGTCCGGACGCTCCGACAATTCCTTGACGAACGAGCGGTCGATTTTGATTTTATCGAAGGGAAAGGACCGCAGATAACTCAAGCTCGAATAGCCGGTGCCGAAATCATCCATCGAGATGCGCACGCCAATCTCGCGCAGCTGATGCAGGATCGCGAGATTGGCTCCGGTTTCTCCGAGCAGCACCGACTCGGTGATTTCCAGCTCCAGACGATTGGCCGGCAGGCGCGAATACGCGAGCGCTGTCAGCACGGCGTTGATCACGCCGCGGCTGCGGAATTGCGCCGGCGACAGATTGACCGCGATCTTGAGTTCGGCGGGCCATTGCATCGCATCGGTGCAAGCCTGGCGCAGCACCCATTCGCCGAGCGGAACGATCAACCCTATCTCCTCGGCGAGCGGGATGAATTCCGCCGGCCCGATCATGCCGCGCTCGGGATGCCGCCAGCGCAGCAGCGCCTCGAAGCCCGCGACCGTATCGGCACGCAGACTGACCAGCGGCTGATAGAACAGCTCGAATTCTCCATTGGCAAAGGCTTTGCGCAGATCGAGTTCGAGCATCCGCCGCGCCTGAATGCGGCGGTCCATCTCCGGCTCGAAGAAGTGGGCGGCGCCGCGGCCTTCGGCTTTGGCCCGGTAAAGCGCCATATCGGCGTTACGCAGCAGCGCATCGGCCGTATCCCCGTCGCCCGGCGCCAGCGCAACGCCGATGCTGGCGCCGACGACGAATTCGTGGCCGCCGACTTCGCACGATTTGCTCACAACTTCGATCAGGCTGGTGGCCAGGGTGCTCGCTTCATGCGGACCGCCGAGCGGAAATTGCACGATGGCGAATTCATCGCCGCCAAGACGCGCGACCATATCGCTGTCGCGCACGCATGTGCGCAGACGCTCGGCTACGGCTTTGAGCAGCTCATCGCCGATCGGATGACCCAGCGTATCGTTGACCCCCTTGAAGTGGTCGAGATCGAGGCAATGCACGGCCAAGCTCTCGCCGCTGCGGCGGACCCGCGCCAGAAGCTCGTTGAGCCGTTCGTGAAACAAGATGCGGTTGGGCAGATCGGTCAGCGCGTCGTGATGCGCCATATAGGCAATTCGCGCTTCAGCCTGCTTGCGTTCCGTGACATCGACGACTGCGACCAAAACGACGTTCTCGTTGGCGAAGGGCATCCGGCGCGCATAGATGAGCACCTCGATTTCAGTGCCGTCGGCCTTGATGTGGCGCCAGGTCCGGTCCGACTGGTATTTGTCGCCGGCTGACCGCGCCGCTTCGCGATGATTCTCCAATTCGTCGCGTGGCCACAAATCGAGCAGGGTCATGCTCTGCATCCGCGCCCGGCTGTAGCCATAATGGCCGACCGCCGCGTCGTTGACGCTCAAGATCCGCAAGTCGCTCGGATCGTAGAGCCACATCGGCACCGGATTGCCGTCGAACAACAGACGAAACGATGCTTCACGTTGCTTGATGTCGCCGATGTCGGTCAGAGTGAGCGACAGCAGATCCCCGACCGAGGCGACACCGATGTGCAAATGGACGGGCTTCTTGTCGCGCTCGAAGGCGAATTCGAATTGATCCGAGCGCTTCGACCCGATGCTGGCAATGAGCTGGTCGCGAATGCCTTGCGGCGGCAGGCCGAACGGAAGCTCGGAAAGCCGGCACCACTGCAGATCCTTCTCCTCGACACCGAGCAATTCCGCGGCGCCTTGATTGAAGGCCACGACCTGAAAATCGATCGGCGCGCCGGAGGCGTCGCGGATCGTCGCCAGCGCCACAATGCCTTCGTCGGTCGAACGGAATATGGTGTCCACCAGATTATAGCGGGTGCCGACCTCGCCGATATAAACGCCGGTCAGCGTGCGGCCCCAACGGCAAGCCATCGGGAAGGCCAGCATCTCGTACGTCTCGACCATGCCGGCAGCGACGCGATACATGCGATACGGCACTGGCGCGCCCGCTGCGACCGCTTGCGGCAGCACTTCGCCAAGCGGGTTGGCACAGTCGCGGGGCAATTCCTCAAGGCTTTTGTCGCGCGGATCCGCGCCGAGCAGTTCGCAAATTTTTCGGCCGGCGCGCAGCACCCGGAATTCGGCCGCCGTGCTGCCGTCAACCAGCAGCAGATGATCGCCGAGCCGGCCGAGGCTTCCCAGCACGACGTCTTCATATTGCGGCAGCCTGTGACCGGGCACGATCGACCCGTGCCACATTCTTTCGATAATGGCCTTGTCCGAGAACAGCGGCGGACACTCAACCTGGAGTTTGCGAAGCGGCGTGATCATTGTCTTCGTGAGATTGCGAAAGGATGGGACGCGAGCGAGGCCTCTCTCTTAGGATGGAATTTATAAGAGGCGGTTAAGTACGACGCCCTTTCGGCTCTTGACATCCATGTGACAGTTTCATTTCAGCACTCACTTTTGTTGGTGATAGAATTAGTATTGTCCAAACAACCCGGCCGCGAACAGCAATCGCAAGCCGCGCCGCCAGTCGAAGTGCCGCACGCAGCCGCTGCTGATCGCTGCCCGTGCTTGCAATCTCGCAGCCCATCAATCTCGCTGAACGAATGACCGCGAATTTGAATTGTTTTCGGCGTTTCTCCTTCACGAGCTGAACATCAGTTTTTTCCATGATCGAGGACCAACCCGGCGCGCCGTGCGATTGACTTTGCTGGATACGGCGGCAGCCGGGCGGAGTGGCCGCCGTAACGGCCCGAATGGGAGAAATGCCATGCCGCGCACCATCACCGTGCTCATCGCCGACGACTCGCAAATGACCCAGCAGCTTCTTGCCGACGCGGCGCGGGCATCGAGGCTGCCGCTGCGCTGCACGACGACCGACAACGGCCGCGAGTGTTTGACGCTGCTCAACGGCGCCAATATCGATCTCGCCTTCATCGACGTGCACATGCCCGAACTCTCGGGCACCCAGGCGTTCTGGTCGGCGCGCAAGCAGGGCATCCAAACTTTCGTGACGCTGATGTCCAACCCGCCGGCGGCCGAGGCGGTGGAGCTCGCCATCAAGCTGCGCGCCTATGAATTTCTGTTCAAGCCGTTCACCGTCGACGACGTCGTTGGCGTGATGCAGACCTATGCCCGCATCTCCTCGCCGAGCAAAATATTGATCGTCGATGATTCCTCTTCGGTCCGCCAGATCGTGCAGAAAATCGTCCACGGCAGCGTGTTCAATTGCGAGATCGCCGAGGCCGCCAACGGCGAGACCGCGCTCATGCTGTGCCGGACCACGGCATTCGACGCGGTTTTCCTCGACCGCAATATGCCCGGCATGGATGGGATCAGCACCATGAAGCGCCTGCAGCTCATGCAATCGTCGGCGAAGATCATCATGATGTCGGGCGAGCGCAATCCGGCCAAGGAACATGAGGCGCTCGATAGCGGCGCCTGTGCCTTTTTGCAGAAACCTTTCCGCTCCGAGGACGTCGACAAGGTCCTGCATGCCGCCTTCGGCTTGCGCTCGCCGCACCTCAAGGTCAACGCGAGCGAGCCGAATTTCGACGTCGCCATCGAGGGCTCGACCATTCGCCTCGCCCACAAGAGCACCGGCCACGTGTTCGAATATCTGTGGTCGCATACGCCGCCCTACCTGCGCAACGCGGTGGTGCGCTGCGCGAAGGCTTACACTGTCGCGCCCGGCCGCGTGGCCGGGGTCGCTGAGCAAACGGCGCTGCTGCAACTGCGCAGCGCGCAGCTCTTGGCGGCTTAGCTCTTGGCGGCTTCGCTCTTGGCGGCTTCGCTCTTGGCGGCTTCGCTCTTGGCGGCTTCGCTCTTGGCGGCTTAATCCGGCGCGGTCGCCCGGTTGTGGCAGCCGCGGGGAGCAGGCACAATCGCCCGCACAACAAACCGGGCGAGGAACGCCATGCCGAAGACGCAGGATTATTTTGCCGGAAAGACCATCATCATCACCGGAGCGGCGAGCGGCATCGGCCGCGCCACCGCGCTGATCTTCGCGCGCGAGGGCGCCAATGTGATCTGCGCCGACGTCAACGAGGCCGGCGCGCGCAAGACCGCCGACGACGTCAACGGCGCGGGCAGCCAGGCGCTGGCGCTGAAAGTCGACGTCACCTCGCGCGCCGAGGTCAACGACATGGTTTCGCGCGCGCTTGCCGCCTTCGGCAGCGTGCAGTTTCTGTTCAACTCGGCCGGCGCCGCCATCCGCCGCGCCAAGTTTCTCGAGATCGACGACGCGCTGATGGAAAAAACCTTCGCGCTCAACGTCAACGGCACGCTCTACGCCATGCAGGCGGTGCTGCCGCACATGCTGGCCAACAAACACGGCGTCATCGTCAACATGGCGAGCATGGCGCATCGCCGCGGCGGACCGGGCTCGTCGGTGCATTACGCCGCCGCCAAGGGTGCGGTCGTGTCGATGACCATGGGCGTGGCGCGCGAATATGCCACGCAAGGGATCCGCGCCTTGTCGATCTCGCCGGGGCCGATCAAGACGCCGTTTCAGGACGCCGCCGGCTCGTCGCCCGAACTGGTGAAGCGATTTATGGACGATATCCCCATGGGCCGCTTCGGCGCGCCGGAAGAGATCGGCGAACTGGTGCTGTTCATGTGCTCCGACGCCTGTTCGTTCATGACGGCGGATACGGTCTATGTGAACGGCGGCGGCGGCTGGCGCTAGGACATTCACTTCTCCCCGCCCGCCAGGAGAAGGGTCAATCACCGCTCCGCTCCTCGACCATGGTCACCATGTCGCGGGTGCGCGTGACGCCGCGCGGCCAGGCCTCGTCGAAGTCTTTCACCAAACCCTTGAACGCATCCGATTTGAGCGCCGCATCGAGGCGGGGCATGTCGGCGAACTGATAAACGGCGTAATGCACGCCGGCATCGGACGCGCTCCAGAATCGCCAGCACTTCTCCGCCTTGAAGTCGCTGAGCGCCATCGGCAGGTGATGGCCGGAATACCA
>JASHVN010000279.1 GCA_030044555.1 Xanthobacteraceae bacterium
CCATGATGTCCTTGAACGACGGATCGGTCGGCTTGTGGGCGTTGAGCAGGAAATCATTGGCCATGATGATGGCGCTCAACATGTTGTTGAAGTCGTGCGCCATGCCGCCGGCGAGCTGGCCGATCGATTCCATCTTCTGCGTCTGGACGAGCCGGTTCTCGAGCTCGCGTTGCTCGGTCGTTTCCAGCGCATAGACGATGGCCGCTTCCTGGTCGCGCTCCTCTTCCTCAATGGCGGTGACGTAGAAGCGCCCGAAGCGTTCGCCGGTCCCGGCGAGCGTGGCGTCGACCGGCGCGATATCGCCCTTGCCCTGCGCCGCCTGGCCGATCGCGGCTTCCAGCGCCGGCCAGTCGCGATCGGCAACGATGGCGCGAATCGAGCGGCTGCCGCCGTCGCCGCCCAGCATGCCGGCAAACAGCCGGGCGAACAGCGCGTTGGTGCGCACGATGCCGCCGTCGCGGCCGATCGTGGCGATGGCCATCGGCGTGTTGTGAAAGAAACGCATGAAGCGCACCTGCGCGGCGCGCTGCGGCTCGGAGCCGTCGTCGCGCGCGCGATTGAGCACCAGCGTACGCGAGGCGCCGGGAGAGCCGTCTGCGCCGAAGGCGACCTTGTGCAGCAGGCGTGCCGGCAGCGTGCGGCCCGAGCGGGTCTTCAGATCGAGATCGACCACGTCGGTCTTGACCTCGCCGGGAGCCGCCCGCAGCGTCGTCAGCAGCGCGGCGCCGTCGCCGGAAACGAGGTCGGTCAATTTGAGGCCGCCGGAGCCGACCTGGGCCAAATCCTGGTCGAGCCAGTTGGCGAGCGTCGCATTGAGATAGACGATGTCGCCCCTGGCATCGGTCGAGAAGAAGCCGGCCGGTGCATGGTCGAGGTAGTCGATGGCGTGCTGCAATTCCTGGAAAACGTTCTCCTGCCGCTCACGGTCGCGGGTCACGTCGCTGAGCGACCAGACGGTGAGGCCGCGGCCGCCAGCGCCGAGCGGACGCACTTTCATCCGCAGCCAGCGGGCGGCACGGCCGTGCGAGGGGGCGATTCGCACCTCCTCCTGCAAGCGCTTGCCCTCGCGCGCCGCCTTGAGCAGCCGGTAGATCGCCTCCGACGCGTCGGGATCGCTGATAAATACCCGCTCGACCGGCCTGGCGTCGCGGGCCTCGGCCGCGCCCATGAGGTCGAGATAAGCGGCGTTGGCGTAGATCACGTGGCCGTCGCCGTCGGTGACCACGATGCCGTCGAAGGCGCTGTTGAGGACCGAGCCGATGAGCGGATTGCTGGCCGGCGCCGCGGAGAGCCGCATGATTCCGCTGGCGAACGCGAACAGTCCGAACACGCCGATTGTGGCCAATATCGCCAGAAAAACCATAATGTAGGGTTCGGCATTGCCGCGGCCGAGCACAGCAATAATTGCGGCGCCGACGATCAGAAAGCCGGCGACCAATATCACCCAAGTCACGCTGCCGCCGCGCCCGGCACCTCCGCTCCGGTCGACCGCCGCCCGCTCGGGAGAAGAGCCCGCCGCTCGCCCGCCAAAGCCGTCCGTGGTCATGGCCTCGTCCGTCATGCCGCCCCCTTGGTGCCTCGCGCCGCTGAATCGCGCAAGTGGTAGCAAGTGGTATACGCCAACGGTTACAAACGGCTGACTTAACTCGCTCTGCCCACCATACGGCGCAGACGCATCAGATAGCCGATGATTTCAGCCACCGCCCGGTAATGTTCCGGCGGGATTTCCTGGTCGATTTCGACCGTGCCATAGAGCGCGCGCGCGAGCGGCGGGTTCTCGACGACCGGAATATTGTGCGCCTCGGCGATCTCGCGGATGCGGCGCGCCAGGATGTCGACGCCCTTGGCGAGGCAGACCGGCGCGTTCATGCCGCGCTCGTATTTGAGCGCGACCGCGAAGTGAGTCGGGTTGGCGATCACGACCGAAGCCTTGGGCACCGCCGCCATGATGCGCTTGCGCATCCGGGAATTGCGCAACTGCCGCAGCTTGCCTTTGACGGCCGGGTCGCCCTCGCTCTGGCGGAACTCCTCCTTCATGTCGCGCAACGACATTTTCTGCCGGTCGTACCATTGCCGGTATTGGAACAAATAATCGGCCGCCGCGACGACGGCGAGGATGGCCACCACGCTGCCGAGCATGTGCATGGTCAGCCCGCGCGTGACCGGCAGAATCATCGCCGGATCGACGCCCACCAATCCGACCAGGCGCTGGCGCTGCGGCCACAGCAGCGCGGCAATCACCGCGCCGAACAGCACGAGCTTGGCAAGACCTTTGACGAAGTTGACGAGCGCCTGCTTGGAGAACAGCCGGCCCATTCCCGAGATCGGCGAAATTCTCGACAATTGCGGCACAATCGGGTCGGTCGTCAGGATGATCCGGTGCTGCACGGCGCTGCCGGCGAGCGCGGCAAGGGCGAGCACAAGGAGCGGAATGCCGAGCGTCGCCAGCACGTCGGTTGCCAGCGTGCGGGCGAGACCAGCCAATGCCGGACCGTCGGTAGGAATCTCATAGGAATGGGCGAGAAGCCCGCGCAGCGTGGTTTCCAGGCTCGACGCGGCAGGCTCGGCGAACACCATCAGCGCCAGCGCGCCGCCGGCGAGCATGAACCAGGTGTTCACCTCGGTGCTTTTGACGACGTCGCCGCGCCTGATCGCTTCGTCGAGCCGCTTCGGCGTCGGGTCTTCTGTCTGTTCGCCGCCGTCGCCTTCCTCGGCCATGGGACCCGGTCCGCTGTCTCAGGCGTGAGGGGCGAGCGCGTGCAGGACGCCGGCGAGGTAATCGAGAAAAAAGCCCATCATGGCGCCGAGCCCCAGTATCAGAAATAAAAGCCCGATCAGAATCGACAGCGGCATAGCCACGAAGAAGACCTGCATCTGCGGCATCAGCCGTGACAACACGCCGAGCCCGATATTGAACAGAAGGCCGAAGACCAGAAATGGCGCCGAGAGCTGAATGCCGATGCGAAATGCGCCGGCCGTGGTCTGGGTGATGAGCGCGGCGACATCGCCGGTCGACGGCACCTCCCCCGGCGCGAACACGTTATAGCTGTCGTTGAGCGCGGCGATGACGAGATAGTGCATGTTGGTGGCAAAGATCAGCGTCAGCGCCAGCATGCTGAGAAAATTGCCGACGAGCGCGCCCTGCTCGCCCTGGGTCGGGTCGACGGCGGTGACAAAGCCCAGCCCCAGCTGCTGCGCGATCACCGAGCCGGCCACATCGAGCGCCGAAATGGTGAGCCGCGCGGTCATGCCCAATATCGCGCCGATGAAAATCTCCTCGACCAGCATCACCAGGTCTGGCGCGAGCGCGGCGGTATCGATGTGATAGGCGGCGCGATGCAGCGGCAAAATGACCGCGGCGAGCACCAGCGCGATGGTCAGCCGGATGCGCGCGGAAATGTTCTGCTCGCCAAGCCCGGGCAGCAGCATCAGCATCGTGCCGATGCGCGCGAACACCAGAAGAAAGGCGGCGCCGAGCGCGGGCAGAAAGGACAGGTCGATGGTCACGGCCTTGTGCCCGCTCAGCCGTTGATGATGTGCTCGGTGATGCGCATGAAATTAGAATGCAGCACGTCGGCCATGAACGGCAGCACGATGAGGAGCGCGAGGAAAATGGCCAGAATTTTTGGCACGAAGACGAGCGTCGATTCCTGGATTTGAGTGAGCGCCTGCAACAGCGAGACCGCGACGCCGACGATCAGCCCGACCAGCATCAGCGGCGCGGCGACGAGCAAGAGCGTGACGATGGCGTCGCGCGCCACGTCCAGTACTTCCGGTCCGGTCATCATGATTTTTCAGCTCCCCTGTTCTGCCATCGGCCCCGCGGCAGCGGCATAATCCGGCCGCGCTAGATTTTTCCTTTGCGCATGATCCCTCGGGTCAAGCCCGAGGGCATGCTTATCCGAAAACCGGATTCCACTTTTCGGAATCATGCTCTAGATCGGCATTTTCAAAATGTCCTGATAGGCTGCGATCACCTTGTCGCGCACCGAGACCAAGGTGGCGATGGCGGTTTCGGATTCGGCAACCGCGGTGACCACGTCCACCATGTTGGCTTTGCCCATGGCGACCGACTGCGTCTGCACGTCGGCCTTGGCGCCGGCGTCGGAAACGGCATGGATCACGTCTTTAAGGATGGCGCCGAAATCCGGTCCGCCGGCCGTAGGCGCCGCGCCGCCGCCGAGGCTGCCGCCCTGCCCTGCGCCAAGGCGGCTAAGCGCCGCATAGGCATTGGCGGCTGCCGCAGGATTGGTGGGGATCGCCATGGTTCACCTCGCTCCTGTCACCCAGGTCTTGATCCAATTCGATCGAATCGGATCAGGCTCCAGATTTTTCCTTGAGCGTGATCTTGATCCGAAAGCCGCTTCTCACTTTTCAGGATCACGCTCTAGCTCTTGAGAATGTCGATGGTGCGCTGAAGCATGCGGCGCGTTGCTGTGATCACGTTGAGGTTGGATTGGTAGGATTGCTGCGCATCGCGCATATCGGTCAGTTCGACCAGCGAGTTGACGTTCGGATATTTGACGTCGCCGTTGGCGTCGGCGGCGGGATTGCCGGGTTCGTGCTTGATGATGAAATCGGAATTATCGGTTCGCACCGGGCCGAGCTTGACCACGTCGGCGCCGAGCGAGTGGTCGAGCTCGGCGGTGAACGTCACGATCTTGCGCCGGTAGGGATCGCCGCCCGGCGTGGTCGCGACCGAATCGGCATTGGCGATGTTCTCGGTGATGATGCGCATGCGGCCGAGCTGCGCGTGCAGACCGGACGCGGCGACCATGAGCGATTTGACGAAGTCTTCCATAGCCAATGCCTTTCGCTGATCTCAGAACGCCGCCCCAGCGATACGAAGACTCACGCGATACAAAGACTTGCGCGACACGAAGACACACGCGACACGAAGACTCGGGCAGAAATTTCCGCCCGTTACGAGCTGCTGCCGGCCGCGAGCTTGATCAGCGCCAGACTGCGCGAGTACAGATCGGCCACCGCATCGAAGTCCATCTGGTTGGAGGCGACCTTCATCATCTCGTCTTCATGATTGACGGCGTTGCCGCCGGGCCGCACCTCGTAATGCGGCTCGGCCTCGGAGGCGAACCGCGAATCCTCGTCGTCGCTGGCGATGTGCTCGGGATTGGTGCGCGCAAGCGCGACCGAAGGGCTCGTCAGCTCTTGCTCGAAATTCGGCGGGTCCAGATCGAGCGGCCGGTAGCCGGGGGTGTCGGCATTGGCGACGTTCTCGGCGAGCACGCGCTGGCGCTCCTGGTGCCACTCCAGGCGGGTGCGCAGCATCGACAGAATCGGAATATCGGTAATCGGCATCGGCAGCAGTCCCCGTTAACTGGGCAGACTTTGCCGGGCGTATGGTTAATGGCTGGTTAAACGGGTTCCAGGCCTGCTTCTGCCATCAATCCGCCGTTTACCATCGAAATGCTGACAAGACCGCCTTTTTGGGTAAAAGTACCTGCAGGCGTTAATCTTTTGTTAGTATTCGCGGCGGCAAATGTTACCGGCATCGTTAACCATTGGCCTGCCGCGAAGCTGAACTGAGAGGGACTTATGGGTTTCTTTGGTGGCATGCCCTTTCCGGTTCAATTCTTTCTTGCGTTCATCATCGTCCTTGGTCTGATCGGCGCGACCGCATGGGCGGTGCGCCGGTTCGGCGGCGGCCGGTTAGGCAGCGTGGGCATGCGCGGACGCCAGCCGCGGCTCGCCGTGGTCGATTACGCCAGCGTCGACGCGCGCCGGCGGCTGCTTTTGATCCGCCGCGACAATGTCGAGCATCTGGTCATGATTGGCGGGCCGACCGACGTTGTCGTCGAATCCAACATCGTGCGCGCCAGCCCGGCGCAGCGCGATCTCCCGACGTCTTCCCGTGCGCCTGCGGCCACCGAAAGTCTGCCCCGCCCGATTGCGCTGCCGGACAGCGCCAGCAATGGATCGTGGATGCCGCCGGAACCGGCTCCTCCCGCAAGCATGCCGCGCGCGCCGCGCGGTGACCTCACGCAGGCAGAGCCCGCGGCGTTCCCCCTGCAGCTGCCGGCCGAGCCGCAACCGCGCCCACAGCGCGAAACGCTCGTCGCCCTCGCCGACGAACTCGCACCCAAGCCGGCGGTGCCGCCGCGCAGCCGTCCGCACGCGCCACGACCGTTCGTCCCCGAGCCGCGGCAAGAAGCACCGTACGACCCTCGACCGGAACCGCGCCAAGATCTACGCCAAGAACCGCGTCAAGACCCGCGTCAGGAACCGCGCCTCCCGCCCGCTCAACCTCTTTCAGCAGAGATCGCTGCGGCGACCGATCAGAGCCTTGCCGAAATGGCGCATCGGCTCGAAGCCGCGCTGCGCAAGCCGAACGCCAAGCCCGAGCGCAACCCGGCGCCTGAGCCGCGCGCCGTGCCGATGCCGCGCGCGCCGATCCCGCCCGCCGAGCAACTGGCAGCGGCTGAACCTGAACCACCGTCACCAGCGCCGGCCGCCCCTTCGCCTGCTCCGGTTCCGCTGCCTCCTCGCCCCGCACGGGTGGCCGAAGCCAAACCGCCACGGGTCGACGCCAAGCCGCCGAGTGCCGGCAAGACGCTCTACGATAGTCTCGAACAGGAAATGGCGAGCCTTCTCGGCCGCTCAACAGCCAAAAACTGATAAGAAGAGCTGATTCAACAAGAACCCGACGCAACAAGAACTGACTCAACAAGAACTGATGCAACAAAACTGATGAAAACAAATTGGGGCTGCCGCGTCCGGTTCACAACGGTGGCGGCCTCAGCAGCGGCTCTTCTGTTCTCGGCGACGCCGCTCGCCGCGCAGGATATCAGCATCAATCTCGGCCAGAACGCCTCCGCCGGCGGCGGTCTCAACGAGCGCATCTTGCAGCTGATCGCGCTGTTGACCGTGCTGTCGCTGGCGCCGTCGATCCTGGTGATGATGACCTCGTTCACCCGCATCGTGGTGGTGCTGTCGCTGTTGCGCACGGCGCTTGGCACGTCGACCGCGCCGCCCAACTCGGTCGTCATTTCGCTTGCCCTGTTCCTCACCGCCTTCGTCATGGGTCCGGTGATGACCAAGGTCTACGACGTCGGCGTGCAGCCGCTCATCGCCAATCAGATTACCGTCAATCAGGCGTTTGAGCGCGCCAGCGGCCCGTTGCGCGCGTTCATGGAAAAGAACGTGCAGGAGAAAGACCTGAAAATGTTCATCGACATGTCCGGTGAGAAGCCGCCGGACAAGCCACAGGATTTGTCGTTGCGCATTCTGGTTCCCGCCTTCATGATTTCCGAACTCAAACGCGCCTTCGAAATCGGCTTTCTGCTGTTCCTGCCGTTCCTCATCATCGACCTCGTGGTCGCCTCGGTGCTGATGTCGATGGGCATGATGATGCTGCCGCCGGTCGTGGTCTCGCTGCCGTTCAAATTGATCTTTTTCGTCCTGGTCGACGGCTGGACGCTGGTGGCGGGATCATTGATCCAGAGCTTCGGAACGTAGCCGGACTCAGTCTCTGACCTCCGCCGTCATCCCCAAACCTGTCGCGCCACCTCGGCCACGCGTTCCAACTTGCGCTTCTGATCGTCCGCGCCGAGCAGGTTGCCGACCACGTCGGAGGCAAAGCCGCATTGCGGCGAGACGGCGAGCTGGTCGAGCGGAATATGCTTGCTCGCCTCCTCGATCCGCCGCTTGAGCGCATCAAGCGCTTCCAGCTCCGGTCCCTTGGTGCTGACCAGGCCGAGCACAGCCACCTTGCCCTTGGGCAGAAAGCGCAGCGGCGCGAACGAGCCGGCGCGTTCGGTATCGTATTCGAGCAGGAAGCGATCGTGCGGCAGCGTGTTGAACAGCCGCTCGGCGATGGCGTCGTAGGAGCCCTCGCGGTGCCACATGCTGCGCTGATTGCCGCGGCACAGATGGATGCCGAAGGTCACGCCGGGAAAATTCGCCACCAATGCGGCTTCGGCCTTGAGCGAACGGACAAAATTCTGTTCCGGATCCTCGCCGCGGGCACGCATCTGTTGCAGCGAGGGCGGGTCGACATAGGCGGTAAAGCCCGGCGCATCGATATGCACATAGCGGCAGCCGGCCTCGACCAGGCTTCCAACGATCTGCCGCTCGATAGCGACAACGTCGGCGAGGAAATCGTCCATGTCGCGATAGACCGCCTTCGAGCTTTCATAGGCGAAGCGCTGCGAAATGCGATCGGGGCCGATGAGCGAGACCTTCACCGGCTTTCGCGCCGCCGTCGCGGCGAAGCGGTATTCCTCGAGCGGCAGATTGTGCGCGAGCTTGAGCCGGCTCTTGGCCGGCCGCCGATGCGAGACCGCCGTGCCGACATCGTGCATCTGTTGAATATCCCAGCGCTGGCCCGGCGCCGCGCCCTCGACGCGCCGCTCGTAGACCTGGACCGTCGAGCGGTTCGCGTCATAGCCTTCGACCGAGCCGCCGAAACTGTCCTGAAAATTGAGCCGCCGCATCTCTCCGTCGGTCACGACGTCGAGGCCGGCGCTCTCCTGCAGCCGCACGGCCTCGCGTACCGCCTCGTCCTCGATGGTGTGCAGCGTCGCGGCATCGATCTTGCCGTCGTCGAACGCAATGCGCGCCTCCCGCAGGCCTTGCGGCCGCAACAGGCTGCCGACAACGTCGGTGCGGATCGTCTTCAGGTCGATGACAGGGCGCGCGCCTTCGAGAATTGCAGTCATGGGTTTTCACAGCTCCACTCAAGCATGATCCCGAAAAAGCCTGCCCTCGGACTTGATCCGAGGGTGGATGCCGGTTTTCGGAAAAGATCATGCTCCAACAATAAGCCAGAGCGGAATGACGATTCAAAGGAACCCTATCCCGCCCTGGCAGGTGCGGAGTGTGCACGAGCGCCCTTGCGGCGGCAACAAGCCTATTGCGTTGCCGTTGTTGGGAAAGCGGCCGAGCCGACTGGAACTGCAGATAACGCCGGGCGGGTGAGCGGCGGCGCGCTTGGAAACGGTGCGCTTTCCTCGGCCGAAGCCGCTGCGACGTTCTCGGCCGCCGATGGCGGCGTGTCCCCGGTCGCCTCCGAGGAAATCGGATTGGACTCCGGATAGGTCTCCTTCATATCGCGCAGGAAGTCGTCGAGCGTGTCTGAGGCCGCCGCCGCTTGGGCGATGGCCTTGAAATCCTCGCTCGAACCGAGCGGCGCCGAGGCGATCTGGAAAACGTGCGCGTCGGGCGTGCCCGCCATCTTCGGCCCGTATCTCTCGCGCAAGCGATTGAGATCGAGCTGGTCCTCGGCGAGTGCATAACCGATCTCAGCGCGCAGGATGTCCGCACGTTCCACATCGGTCAAAGGCGGCCATTGCTTCCAGCGGTCGCCATAGAGAAGCTCGATCTGCTCGGCCGCTTCGCGCCATTTGTGCGCCGCCCAATAGATGTCGGACCGCAGCCTGATCGCCACGCTCCCCTTGACGTCGGCGGCGACTTCGAGAGCGAGATCGTGCTGACCGACATCCGACAGCCCGCGCGCCTCGAGCAGCAGCCGCTCGTCGCGCAGCTCGGTGGAAAGATCGGCCGAATAGGTAGCGCGCAGCACCGCCACCGCCTGATCCGGCTTGCGGTCCATCAGATAGATCACGGCGAGCCGGGTCGCCACCTCGGCCCGCGCGGCGCCCTCCAGACGATTGTCCACCTGATATTGCAGGAGACCGGCGGCCTGATCGAGCAGGTCGACCGACACCAGCCGGTCGGCGAGCCGGCGGATCATCTCATCGCCGCGGCTGCCGATTGGGGTGAGTTCGCGGAAGTCGTAGAACAGCGCCAGCGCCTCGATGGCCGACATCGAGTCGCC